>JBJXFD010000077.1:0-9653 GCA_046153985.1 Saprospiraceae bacterium | reverse complement strand
GCTTTTCCGCCTTGTTTCAGCAGGGAAAGACCTTCATCCCAACCCGGAATGACCTGACCAACGCCAAGTGGGAACTCGATGGGTTCGCCGCGTCCGAAAGAACTGTCGAACATTTTGCCATCCGCCAATAGTCCATGGTAATGAACCGTGATTGGTTTTCCAAGGGCGGGCGCCGGGCCGGTGCCTTCTTCCGTGATGATGTATTTGAGGCCGGAAGCAGTTGTTTTGATCTGACTTGCCAGGGCGCCTGATTTGTATTTCTTGAGCACATCTGCTGTGGATGCCTCAATTTCAGGCAACCTGGCCATGGTTACTTCCGCTTCAGCCATTTTAACTTCGCGTTCTTTCGCCATGTCTGCCATGTACTCTTCGTTGGTTTTGATGTCTACCAGTACGATATCGTAGTAAAGCATCGCAGCGTCCTCAAATCCGGCAGGTTTGTTTTTTACCGTATCCAAAGGAATAAAAATGGTTGCGCTGTCGCCAATCCCTAACATCCGGAGTACGTCTTCGACCGGCGAAGCTTGCTGTGCAGGGTCTTTCGGTGCAGTAGGATCAGATAATTGAAAATGCGGCAACTGAGGCTGCGTGCGGGTATTCATGACGACGGAATCGCCATTGCGGACGTAAGCATGAAAATAGACGTAGTCGCCCGAATTTGGCTTCTCAGCCCCCGCGCTTTTATGCACGATATATTCGTAGCCCTGGCTGGTTTTCTGCTTTTCCTGTTGGCAGGAAGCCACTGAAATGGCGCCCAGTAAAAACAAAAACAAAGTGATTCTCATAAAAGTAGGTATAAATTAGTGATTAAGTTCGTTTGCATACTCCGGCAATAATGCTTTGAAACGCTTCAATGTTGCAGTCAGGCTCTGAAAAGATGAGCCGCCGGATGCGTTTTTGTGTCCGCCGCCTTTGAAGTGTTTCCGGGCTAATTCATGAACCGAAAAATCGCCTTTCGAGCGGAAAGACATTTTTACAATGGTGGGTTGCTCCATAAAGAAGGCAGCAACCTGGATTTCCCGCAATTTGAGCAGGTAATTCACAATGCCTTCTGTGTCTCCCCGCTGAATATCGAAGGTGGCGTAATCCTCTTTTGTCAGCGAAATGATCCCGGTTTTGAATTCCGGCAAAATTTCCATACGATTGTCTAAGCAATGCCCCAGCAGTCGCAACTGCTTCTCATTCAAATTGTTGGCAATAAGATCCTGCAATTCGTAGTCATCAACCCCAAGTTCCAGCAACTCCGATACGATGCGGAACAACTTTGGCGAAGTGCTGTATTTAAAAGACCCCGTATCGGTCACAATCCCGGTGTAGAGGCAATCGCCGATCGTCCGGTTAATGGCTTTGCGATCCCCAAGCGCGCAAATAAAATCAAAAATCATCTCGCAGGTGGAGCTCGCCGTTGTGTCGGAAATAATGTATTCGGCTGCCGGCTCCGGATAGAGGTGGTGGTCAATCATGATTTTGCGCATGTTCAGCGTGTCGAGCAGTTCGCCAAGCTTGTCTATGCGGTCAATGGAATTGAAGTCGAGGTAGAAAGCGATCTGTGCCCTTTCGGCAATGACTTTGCACTCGTCCGGGTTGTTGTCAAAATCTAGGATGCGCTGGATATCGGGCATCCAGTCGAAAAAATCCGGATAATCCGATGGAAAAAGAATCTGCACCTGGTGGCCCGACTGTATCAAATAATGATAAAGCGCAAGCGAAGCGCCCAGTGCGTCGCCATCGGGATTGCGGTGCGAGGTAATGATGATGTCTTTGGGCGAAGCCAGAAGGGCCCGTATTTCACTAATGTATTCCATGCGCGTGCTATAATCAGGGTGCGAAATTAGAAATTGTTATGAAAATATTGACTGATTCTTACCTTTGCGGCGTTTTTTAACCCCCTGTACCTTCTAATTATCATAACTATCAGGAATATGACAGGCAACCGCACGTTCACCATGATCAAACCCGACGCTGTAGCTTCGGGACACATTGGCGCTATTCTGGCTCAAATCAACAAAGCGGGTTTCCGCATTGTAGCGATGAAGCTTACGCGCATGTCTGCTCAAACAGCAGGCGCATTTTATGCCGTTCACAAAGAACGTCCTTTTTACGGCGAATTGGTTGATTTTATGTCTTCAGGCCCCATCGTGGCCGCCGTTCTTGAAAAAGACAACGCCGTGGAAGATTTCCGCAAACTGATTGGCGCTACGGATCCGGCCAAAGCTGAACCGGGCACCATTCGCGCACTCTATGCCAAAAATGTAGGCGAAAACGCCGTTCATGGCTCTGATTCAGACGAAAATGCGGCCATTGAAGCTGCGTTTCACTTTGCCGGACTGGAGGTGTTTTAAGGGTTGAGGATTCGGTTATTTGAGTATCTGAGTATTTGAGGAAAACGCAAGCCCTCAAATACTCAGATACTCAAATCTTCAAATACTCAGTTTTTTGAATCCTCATCACATCAAATTCTCACAATCGTCACCCCATCCCCGCCATCCTCTGCCGGCGGATGCGAAATTTCCACCGGCATATTGTATTCCCGTATTTTTTGACGCACCACTTT
This sequence comes from Saprospiraceae bacterium, assembly GCA_046153985.1. GTDB lineage: Bacteria > Bacteroidota > Bacteroidia > Chitinophagales > Saprospiraceae > JABWAJ01. The sequence goes on along the minus strand of JBJXFD010000077.1, from coordinate 7,099 downwards.
GCGCAGGATGCCGTCTCCTTTGCCGTGTATGATGCGCAATTCCCCGGAGCCGTTGACGATCGCCCGGTCCACGAATTCTTCCACCATTTTCATCGCTTCCTCCATCCGCATGCCGCGCACGTCAATTTTGGGTTGGAAAGCTGCCGCCTGTTGTACCGCGTCGGTTTGTACGCTGCGGTGCGATTGCACGTCGAGTGGTTCGTTGGCCTGCAATAAGTCGGCGGAGTTGATTTTCATGCGCATTTGCCCCATCAGCACAATTGCCTTGCCTTTTTCTATGGCTTCCACAAAGCCCGTGGCGCCACCGCTGCGCAGTTTGACGTAGTCGCCGATTTTGACTTCTGCTTTTTTATTGGAACGGATGGGCTGGTAAATTTCTTCTTTGATCTGGACAATTTCTTCTTCGATCTGGCGGCGACTTTCTTTGGCTTTCATGGCCAATTCTTTCGCCTTTTCAAGGTTTTGCGCGTCCTTGATTTCCCGGATGATGCGCTCGAAATCCTTGTTTTGCTGCGCCGTTTGTTCGAAGTCCTTCTCTTTGGTTTCTAACTTCACTTTTTTGCGCCGGAATTCGAGGTCCAAGTGCAATTGTTCGTAGTTGCGGATCAGTTTATCGAGTTGTTGCTGTTTTTGTGTCAGCTCTTTGAGCAGCTCTTCCGACTCCTGTTTTTCGCGCTGCAAATCCACCAGCAACTCGTCTACCGCTTTTTCGTTTTGACCGATTTTTTGGCGCGCGTATTGCATCACCCGGTCGTCGAGGCCAATTTTTTCTGCAATTTCAAACGCATAGGAACTGCCCGGGCGCCCGACTTTCAATTCATAAGTGGGCAAAAGGTGGTCTTTGTCAAAAAACATGGAGCCGTTGACTAAGCCTTTCGTTTTGAATGCAAAAACCTTGAGGTTGGAATAGTGTGTGGTAATCACCCCGAAAACCTTCCGGAAGTTCAATTCGCGCAGCACGCCTTCCGCAATGGCGCCCCCTATTTTCGGGTCGGTGCCAGAACCAAATTCGTCAATCAGCACCAGCGTGCGGTCGTCGGCATTTTCCAGGAATAAGCGCGCATTCGCCAACCTCGAACTGTACGTACTGAGGTCATCTTCGAGCGATTGCTGGTCGCCGATGTCGGCAAAAAATTTGCTAAATACGCCCATTTCGGATTCCTGACTCACCGGGATGAGCAGTCCACATTGCAGCATGAGCTGCAGCAACCCGACAGACTTCATCGTCACCGATTTACCGCCGGCATTGGGGCCGCTCAGCATCAGGATTCTGTTATTTTGCGACAAGGTCAGGGTGAAGGGAACCGTCGTTTTGTCGGATTGTTTGTTTTTTAAATACAACAACGGGTGGTAGGCATCCTGGACGCTGATGACCAACCGTTTCACCAAACGCGGCAAATTGGCATTCATGCGCACCGCCAACCGGGCTTTGGCATGCACGAGGTCGAACCGGATGATGAGTTCCTGATAGTCGCGCATCACAGGAACATAAGGCCGCACCGTGGTGCTCAATTCCTTCAAAATCCGGTAAATTTCGCGGCGCTCTTCGGTTTCGAGGTCAAAAATGTCGTTGTTGATTTCGATGACGGGTTCGGGTTCGATGAACGCTGTTTTCCCCGTCGTGGATTCATCGTGGATGATGCCCCTGATTTTGCGCTTGTGTTCAGACGGCACACTCAAAACCCGCCTGCCGTTTCGAAAACTCTCCACGTTGTCGCTGAGCAAACCTTTGTTGCGGTATTCGTTGGCCAGCATCCGGAACACTTTATCCAATTCTTTTTGGCGGGCCTGGATGCTTTTGCGAATTTTCAGCAACTTAGGGGAAGCATCGGGCCGGATATTGCCGTCTTCGTCAATCACCCGTTCGATGGCTTCGAGCAGACTTTCGTCAAAAGGCACAGGTCGGATGATGTCGTAAAGGGCGGGGTAAATCAGGCGGCGCGATGCGTTGAAAAACCGAACCATGTCGCGCACAAACAGCAATACGATGTTGATGCGGCGAAACCCCTCTTCCGGCAGCACGAAATCCACGATTTCCAGCATGCGCAGGTCTTCGGTGATTTCGAAATACGTTTTGATGGGAAAAGGGTCGTTCTGCTCGATGGTGAGCTTGTATTCTTTCACTTCCTCCAGCAGGCGCTCGATGGCCTGACGGTCGTCCAACGGCACAATCTGATGCACGGCTTCCCGGCCCTGTTCGCCCAGACAAGCCTCCTCCAGCAATTCGATGACCTTATTGAATTCTAATTTTTCGTATAAATCCTTCGGTTCCAGTTCCATGTTCTTACGTTTAACGCCACGGGGCGAAAATACAAACTTTCCTCCTCCTCCCACGCTCACAGGTGGAATACAAACGCTTCCCAACAAAGAAAGTTCCTTTGAAGTCGCTACCTTTGGAACATCGCAATAATAAGTTCCATTACACATGAAATTCAGCGCACATGGCAGGCAGTAGTTTTGGGAATGTTTTTCGGATCAGCACCTTTGGCGAATCTCACGGCGCCGCCATCGGGGTTGTAGTGGATGGTTGTCCCGCCGGTTTAACGATTGACGAAGGTTTCATCCAGTCGGAACTGGATCGCCGGCGCCCCGGCCAGTCGGCCATTGTCACCCAGCGAAAAGAATCCGATACCGTGCAAATCCTGTCGGGCATCTTTGAAGGCAAAAGCACCGGAACGCCTATTGCAATGGTCATCCCCAATACCGACGCCCGCTCGCAGGATTACAATCATATTGCGGAAGCTTTCCGGCCTTCACACGCCGATTTTACGTGGCAAAGCAAGTTTGGACTGCGCGACCACCGGGGAGGGGGACGTTCTTCCGCCCGAGAAACGGCGGCCCGGGTTGCTGCGGGCGCCATTGCCAAATTGTTTTTGTTGGAAAACGGGATAAGCGTTTCCGCTTATGTGAACCAGGTCGGGCATCTGAAATTGGCGCAACCTTACGACGCCCTGAATTTATTGCTCACCGAAAGCAACCCCGTGCGCTGCCCCGATCCGGATATGGCGGTGGAAATGGAAGCGCTGATCCGCGAAGTGCGCAAAGCCGGCGACACCATTGGGGGTGTGGTGAGTTGTGTGATCCAAAATTGCCCCGCAGGATTAGGCGAACCGGTTTTCGACAAGCTGCACGCCGACCTTGGCAAAGCCATTCTGAGCATCAATGCCTGCAAGGGATTCGAGTACGGTTCCGGCTTTGAAGGCGTTGCGCTGCGCGGTTCTGAACACAACGACGCGTTCTACAACGACGGCGGGGTCATCAAAACGCGCACCAACCATTCCGGCGGCATCCAGGGCGGCATTTCCAACGGCATGGATATTTATTTCCGTGCGGCATTCAAACCCGTGGCAACCATCGTTGCTGAACAGGAGTCAGTGAATGAGCAGGGCGAACAGGCTGTTGTTACCGGTAAAGGAAGGCATGATCCGTGCGTGTTGCCGCGCGCGGTGCCGATTGTGGAGGCGATGGCGGCATTGGTGGTGGCGGATCATTTGTTGCGGGGACGGGGGTCGAAGGTTTAGCGTATCTGCTACCGGCTCGTTCCGAAGCGTCTTACAAAATCCTCAACCAGCCCGGGCTTAACTTTTATTGGTTTTGTAGGGATAGATGCAATGATTTCTTACAGATGAATAAACCCTCCCGAAATGAGCAACTTACGCTCAAGCACGCGCTCTATGTCATTAAACCGAAAAATTATCACGGTAGCTTTTCCTATTCTTGATCGCTCATGAATGGCGCCCTCAATAACTTCAAAGTGCTCTTGCCAAATATCTTTTCTCGGGTTGAAAAAGCGAACAAGCGCTTCATCATCATCTAAAAAGGTACCTAAGTCAGTACCTTTATTGCCATTACAAAATCCACAGGAATAAGCCAGATTTTGCACGGAACTACTGCCCCCGTGTTTAATGCTGCGAATATGATCAATGTGAAAAGTAAACAGGGAAAATTTTTCTGGCATAAGACAGTATTCACAACGAAATTCTGCTCTTTGGGCAACGTATTCCCGATTTTTTTTCGATACTGAAGCACTCATTTGCTCATTTCCGTTGATGCCCGAATTTTTGCCAATCGGAAAATATGCTCAAGCATGTTATAATGCTCCAGTTCGGAGGCCTCTTCCGGGTTTATCTTCCCTTCTTTTTTCTTCCAAACGAGGGCATCATAACGCGCCTGAGTACCTGGAGAGGGCCGATAGGCGATAATCTGCTCCGGTGCTGCCTGTGCCAGAAATTTGGCTACTTCGTCGTGTAACTTAATATTTGTCATGTTAAAAAAATTAGCGCCAGCCTGATAAAAGGGATCGTTATTACTTACGCAATATAGCTATTTTCTAAAAAACAATACACGCTTTTGTCGGATTAGTTCAGCCCACCGCCATAAAGTATTCCTACCCCCCCTGCAAATGGAAGCGCTGATCCGTGAAGTGCGCAAAGCCGGCGACACCATCGGGGGCGTGGTGAGTTGTGTGATCCAAAATTGCCCCACAGGATTGGGCGAACCGGCTGTTGTTACCGGTAAAGGAAGACATGATCCGTGTATGTTGCCACGCGCAGTTCCGATTGTGGAGGCGATGGCGGCGCTGGTGGTTGTGGAGCATTTGTTGCGGCAAAGGGGCGCACGGGTTTAGCGTATCTGCTACTTATGAACAGCCTGTACTAATTTGGAAACAGGCTTTTCGATCCCAAATTTCTTCCGAATTTCTTCGAGTAATTGCTCCCTCATTTCCGGATTGTCCAGAAATTTCTGATGCAGATTCGTCCTGATGAGGCGCATCATTTCAACAGCATCAAACTCTTTAGCATCTTTATTCATTATCTTCCGGTTTTAAAATTTCCCTTGGGCTTCTGATTTCCAACAATTCTCCTACTTCATTAGTTTCTCAAAAAAACGACTCAGCGTCTCCTCCGAAGCTTCCCCACCCTGTTTATACAAAATCTTCTTATCCGCATCCAGCAAAAACAGCCGGGGATAACCACTGACGTTAAACAAGGACGTAAAGCGCGAGCGGCGCAACGGATCGGCCGCGTGCATCCACTCGGCAGGCAGGGCGTGGCGGTCAACAAATTCCCAGCACTTAGGGAGGGTTGCTTCGCTGCTGTTGCCGCAAACGGAGAGTACCTTTATGCCCTTAGACTGGAATTTTTCAACCACCCGTTTGACCACCGGCATTTCTTTGTTGCAATGCGAACAATCGTAGCGCCAGAACGCAACCAGGGTGTAAGGAGACTCGATTTTGTATAAAGAGACTTCCTTGTTATCCTTATCGTAAAGCGTCACATCGGGCGCTTTTTTTCCGACAAAGAGCGGTTCCATGCGGGTTGCATCGGTTTTGTACTTTCCAAGGTCGCTTTCCGATATCCAGTTTGCTTTGCCCTTATCCACGTATTTTCGCACGAAATGCACAAAGACCTCGTCGGTGCGGTAGCGGCTCATGCGGCTCAGCGAATTCATCATGTAGCGGAAATAGTATTGGTAAGCCTCGCGGTTGGGTTCGAGTTTTTTGAACACGGTTTCCAACTGCAGGATCATGCTGTCGGGGTATGGAGGCGGGAGTTTGGTGACGTAAAAATCTGTTCGGTCAAGCCAAAGCGGTTGGCGCAGGAAATCGTCGCCAGCTAAGTTCATGCGGTCAAAAAAATGCTGTTTTTGCCATTGAAAATGCAAATCGGCTTCCGCTTCAAGGCTGGCGTATGGCTTTGTGGCGGGGGGCGGCAGGAGGAATAAGGTCTGTTCCACCAATTTTGCGGTCAGGGTACCCGGATATTGCCGCATGAAGGACGACTGGTATTGATTCAGCGCCGTTTCAGCGATCATCTTCGATTTAAAGGTATTCCCGTCCAGGGCTTCCTTCCAGTTATCGGTAGCCGAATCCAAACGGTCGGTCATCTCCTGGTAGTTCCGGAGGTATTCGTACAGGATTTCATTTTCTTTCGAGTCGGTAAACGCGATGGTATTGAACAATTGGTTGTAATCGGCCTTGACGGAAAACGTGCGCTGCCCGTCCGCAATCCAGCAGGGCGTATGCTGGTAGTTCGCACCAGCGTTTCGCTTCATAATCAGGGCGTACATGCCTTGTGGAAGGAGGGCGGCGCTTTTCAGCAGAAAACCGCCGTCGGGTTGCCGCAAAGCGAAAAATTCCGGCTCGGCGCGTTTGCCAACCGTGTGGCCAAACCAGAGGGTGTCGTGGGTGTAGCTGGCGATGTTGAGCTGGATTTCGCAGCCGGTTTGGGCGTGGAGGGCGGCGTTGAAGTACAGGATACAAAAGAAAAAGGTCAATCTATTTTTCATAACCAAACGCGATTATTTTGTCTGCAAGCGCAAAAATAAACATAACGCCCTTCCCAAAGAGAGATTGTCAGGCGTACCCGGGCAAAATTACCCGCTGCTCTCTTTGTTTACAAATATTTAAAGTGGGCTTTCACCTGTTGTGTTGCGAAGGCAGGAAAAAAAGGTAAAAATTTTGTCAAACCACAGACAAGCCCCTGGAATTCCAACGCCAAACCAAGATATAAACTGGCGTAATTGATTGAAAACAAATATCTTTAAACAATCAACTTTAAGTCAAACCAAAAAATGCAACCATGAAAAAAATCGCTTTACTCTGTTTTATCCTTTTTTGTTTCGTTCCCGCAAAAGCTCAACTGGAATGGGCCCCGGTAGGTGCTAAGTACTACTACGAAACCTGGTGGGATACCGGCGTATTCGGAGGAATAGGGACATCTGTGGTAGAAGTTGTAGGAGATACTGTCGTGATGGGTAAAGCCTGTCGGTACCTTCAAAAAACTTCAGGTTATATTTGGTGGCTACTCCCTTGTCAAGGCTACGACATCACCTATGAGGAAGCAGGACGTGTTTATTTTTATGATGAGCTGGCACAATCTTTTACCCTGTTTTATGATTTCAACAAAGAACCTGGGGATATTTGGGAGGTACCATTTTGTCATGAAGAAGGCGCTTGCGATGAGCTTTCCTTGTTTTTTCAATTGGATTCAATTGCGTATACTGAATTCAACGGCATCCAGGTAAAAACACAATATTTGAAATATCGGGTAAATTGGAGCGAGGAGTGGTCTAGTGGAGTCGTCATCTACGAAGGCAT
>JBJXFD010000119.1:0-18176 GCA_046153985.1 Saprospiraceae bacterium | reverse complement strand
GCTAAAAAGGTCTCTCCCGTTGGCGATAAGCGATAGACTTCGTAAGACAACACCGTTGCGGAATCGTTGGCATACCTTGCCCAAAACAAATTATTCAGGCCGTCCTCTGCGCCAATACCCCTGAGCCGGGGCGGCCTCACTGCATTTGAAAAAACAACCCGATCACAACTATCCACTGTTCGGATGCGGTAATAATCCGGTATTTCAGGCATATCAGTGGAAATAAGGGCGTTTGTCTGGAGCAGCAAAGCCGGAACCGGAAAAATGTCAGTATCCTCAAAATTGCCTTCCGGCATCGTTGCACGTTGCACCGTGGCCGATTCAAGGTCGGCAGTCGTATTCCAACTCCATTGCCATTCAACATTGCCATCGGGGGTATAGCTTGCATTTTCCATCAAAAGGTTCCTGACCGCCTGCACCACGCTTGGGGTCTGACAAGCTGTGTTGGAGTTGGAAACCACCGCCGTACCCGTTTGGCGGGCGCGCACAAAGAAGCAATAGTCATCCTGATCGTTGACGCCTTCGTAATTAAAACCTGTTGTATTCCCTGGGACTTCAGCAATGCGGGCTGGCGCCGAGCCGTTGACGCCTACCCAGATTTCGTAGGCATCTACACCGCCGATCCAATTCTGATAGGCATTCCACGACAGGGTGATGCGGGCGTCGCATCCGTTGCCGGGCATGGTGGTCAGGAAAATGGTGTTGTGCGGCGGCGTTACCAAACTTGCATTGCCACAGGCATCCAAGGCGACAACAAAATAGGTTTCAACGCGTGTGCCCGGACTGGCCGTTTGATCCGTATATGAGAGCAGGGCTCCGCTAAAGATGGTGTCGAGTATCGTCGTGCCCGAACTGGTATTTCTTGAAACCACATACGCAATGGTTTCCGGGGAAGGGCTTGGATTCCAGGAGACTTCTACGTTGTTTCCGCTGACGGTAACCAACTGCATTAGCCCTGGCTCGGGAATGCGGTTGTCTAAGGTATCCGACGATAAGGCGGGCTGTCCGGGGCAGTCAAAATTGCTTTTTAGGTAATAATACCAAAGCATCCCGCTTACCAAAGCGTGGTGATAACGGGTCTGATTCGGGTCGGTGATGGTTTCCAGCAACTGGAATGGCCCGTCCGGGTTCTGGCTTGCGTAAATTTCGTACCCCTGAAAAGTGCCGCAGGCGTTGACAGGAACCTCCCAAACCAAGGTGTCATTGGTCACACAAATCAGGTCGGGTGCGGCCACCTGGGCGTTCAAAAAATGGATTGATCCTGCAAAAAAAAGCAGTAAGTGAAGTCGCTTCATATTTGTCATAGTCCTTGCTTGCAAAAGAACGGTTCAGGCAGGCGTTCCATTGTAGTAAACCTGAATTTCCATTTAACAAGAAAGCGTTCCCCCTGTTCAAAGGAGAAACGCTTTCTTATGTCGGACTATGAAAACAGTACTTACCGCACGGCAATTTTATAAGTCTGCCCGGCATTGCTCACGCTTCCGTTTTGTACAGGGGCGGCATTCCGGATTTGCAGGATACCGGCCACGTGTGGGGTAGCCATCGAGGTTCCCGTCAGGGTAGCATAGCCCCCATTGAGGTACGTGCTGTAAACGCTGGTGCCCGTCGCGATCCAGTCTACCGGGCCGCTGCTGCTCGTGTTGTAATTGCCGCCGTAAGTCGGATCGTTGTAGTAGGTTTTGTTGCAGCGCATATTGGTCACCGTAAAAATATTGGTGCCGTTGACGCAGGCCGGCTGATAGTTGGCCGCATTTGCGTAATTATTGCCCGATGCCAGGGCAATGCGCGTGCCGGCGGTGCCCATCGCCTGCAAAGCGGTGCGGTAGCTGGAGCCGGTGGAACAGCCGCTGGTTCCGTAATAGCCCCCGAGGCTCATGTTGACCACATCGCCGGCAAGGTCGTTGGCAGCCACGTGGTTAACGCCCGACAAGATGGTGGAAGTGGCGCTGCCGCCGCTACAAGGGAATACGCGAACCGGCACTACCGGAGCGCCTGATGCTACGCCAATCACGCCGATGGTGTTGTTCAGGGCGGCGGCTGTTCCAGCTACGTGGGTGCCGTGGCCATTGCAATCTTCGATACTGCTGCTGCCGGGAACGAAAGAAACTGCGTAAGCCGTGTTGGTCACCACGCTCAGATCGGGGTGGTCGGTGTCAATGCCCGAATCAATCACCCAGATCCAGCGATCCGCACCAGCCGTAGCTGCGCCGCCGGCATTGGTGATTCCACAAGGCGTTGTTTGCGCGCGACCGGCATCCTGAACGACGTCTTCAACGACAAACGGAGGCAATTCTACGACGCGGTCGAATTCAACCAATTCCAACGCATCGCTTTTTTTTACGCGTTCAAAAGCTTCGGGACTGAGGCGAACAGCGACGCCACTTTGGACGGCGGTGTAGTATGCCAGCACCGCATCCTGGCCAATCCCTTCAGCAGCAAGCCAGGCATTGATCTGGTTTTCAACCTGTTTGCCATATTCCGCCATCAGCGCGCTTTTTTCAGCGCGGGTGCGAACGGGTTGGGTCAGGTAGGTAATGGCCGGCGCAATTTTATCCCCCTTAAAAATAAGGATATACTGCCCGTCAATAATTGCGCCTTCATCGCTTTGGGGCTGAACAAGGGCGGTTTCGTCCAGTACTTCGGACATTTTTGAGTTGCTACATGCGCTCAACAGCGCTGCTGCGATGATTGTGAATACTGCAAAAGAGAAATAGGATCTCATGGTAGATAGTTTTTTATATGAACCAATAAGAATTACCATCCCGTGTGCATGCTCAAGCGCGCACAGATTAAACCCGCCTGAAAAACAGCAGGTTGCATGTGAATGTCGTAGTGTGTAGTGTTTGAAAACGCGAAAAGGAAAATTCGATAAATACGAAATTAACCGAATAATCAATTGAACTTAGAGGAGAATAGCTTCATTCTGTCGAATTAGTAGGATAAATATAGAATGATTGACTGTACATTGCAAGACATAACGAAAAAAAAATATTTTTTAATATGCCTGTGTAACATTTGTATGCGTTTCAGGATAAATATTCAGGATTGCAACTTTTGACTTTGCTCTGAAAACACCCTTTCGCTTTTGCAATTCATTGTTTCATTTAACATCCAAACTTATGAAAACCCTGTTTTTCACCGCAGCCATGAGCTTGCTGCTTTCTCTTACCGTTAAATCACAAGATTATTTCGGATTTAAAGAATACGCCTGGATCGAATCGAATACGTGCAAACAATGCCATCCATGCCGGGATCAGGCCAGCGATAAAACTGAAGTACAGAAAAAAATTGCTTTTTATTGCAATCAAACCCTTGTAGAAGCCTGGACCTTGCATAAAATCAGCTTACCAGCCTGCGATTCAACCCAAATTTTGATCACGAATCAGTTGGGTGACCGCAGAGAATTCGTCAATGAAGACGAAGCATTGAAAGCAATGTGCGCAAACGCATATCAATCCTGCCCCGGTGCTGCTCCAGGCCTCCTTCCACTATTTAGGGGCGAATACAGTGCCCGGCTGATTAGCTACATTGAAGCTGAAACCAGTAATTCGCCGAGGCAGGATGACACCACAAACCAGGCAAATCCCCCCTCGTTTTTCCAATCCAAAGAAATAGATATCATGCCCCGCTTTCCCGGATGTGAAGATTTAGATGGATCCGACGCAATAAAAAAAGCATGTGCAGATCGCAAGATGCTGGAGTTCATTTATTCCCGGATCAAATACCCGCTCAAAGCAAGGCAGAACGGCGTGGAAGGCATGGTTGTACTAACCTTTATTGTAGAAAAAGATGGAACAATGTCGAATATTACCCTCTTACGTGACATCGGCGCAGGCTGTGGAGAAGAATCCTTACGCGTCGTCAAATTGATGAATAAAGAAAAAATCAAATGGACGCCAGGTATGCGCGAAGGACAGCCGGTCAGGGTACAATTCAATTTACCAATAAAATACAAGTTGGGTTAAATACTCCGAACTTTTGCCGCTTTTATTGAACTGTTACGCTCCAAATCTGGGTTCCATACCCGATTAGGAGCGTAATAGTTTTTCCTTGTTGCGCTCCCTTTTTCGGGTTTTATAACAATCCTTTCCATGGATGCTTGTTAGTCCGGGATGCAAGTGTACATTTGTTACAAAACGAAAACAAATGCCAGAGCAAGGAAAAAAGCAAGGCCAGTTGATCCGGGCCTTCGGGTTGCAAGCCGCCATCATCCTGGTCGTCAGTTCCATCATTGGATCGGGGATTTACAAAAAAGTGGCCCCGATGTCAGATAAGCTGGAATCGGCGGATCTGGTGCTGTTGGCCTGGTTGTTGGCGGGCATCGTCAGTATGCTTGGCGTGCTGACCACCGCAGAAATTGCAGGCATGGTTTCCGGAAGCGGCGGTCCGTTTGCTTATTTCAACCGGATTTACGGCCGCACCTTTGCTTTTTTCTACGGCTGGTCGAGTTTCACCGCTATTCAATCGGCCTCAATCGCGGCGATTGCCTATGTTTTTGCCCATTCTTTCAATGCGGTGGTACCTTTGCCACGATTGGATGCAGCTGCCGAAGCCTTCAATATATTTGGCATTTTTTACCCGCTTCAAAATCTTGGCGTTAAACTGGCTGCGGTGGGGCTGATCGTGCTGTTGGTCGGCATCAATTACCGGGGAGTCCGGCAGGGTGGGAGGGTGAGCAACATCATCACCAATACGGTCATTGCCAGTATCATCCTGATCATCATTCTGGGCCTCACGATGGGCGTAGGCAGCATGGTCAATTTCCAGACTCCGGCGGCCACCTATCCGCCGGAAAGCTTCAGTTCCGGAAATTTTGGCATTGTAACGGCGCTGTTCGCGGCGATGCTGAGCGCTTTCTGGGCGTATGAAGGTTGGATCACGCTGGGCTTCATGGCCGGTGAGATTAAGGATCCCACCCGGAATATTCCGCGTTCGCTGATCTTTGGCACCCTCATCGTCATCGCCATTTATTTGCTCATCAATTTTGTATACCTGTACGTGCTGCCAATGGACGAAATGATTGCGGTGGCAAAAGACACCAATAAAATTGCTGCGATAGAAGTCATTCGCAGGCTTTTCGGCGACACGGGCGTCTTGTTGTTGTCGGTGCTCATCGTGGTCACTACTGCTGGTTGCACCAACACCACCATCATGGCCTCCGCGCGCATTTACTACGCCATGGCCGCACAGGGCATATTTTTCAATAAAGCGGCGCATATCCACCCGCGCTACCATACGCCAGGCAATGCGCTCATTTATCAGGCCATCGTTGCCTGTTTACTTGTTTTTTCGGGAAGTTTCGACCAATTGACCGATATGCTCGTTTTTGTACAGTTCATTTTCTACGGGGCCGTAGCGGTGGGTGTGTTCATCCTCCGCAAGCGGGAACCCGACACCCCGCGCCCTTACAAAGCGGTAGGTTATCCTGTGGTTCCGATCCTGTACATCCTGTTTTGTGCTTATTTGGTGGTCAATACCATCATCACCAACCCGCGCAATGCCATCTTTGGCCTGGTATTGGTGCTGCTGGGCACGCCGTTTTACCTGTATTGGACAAGTCAAAATAAAAAGACGTCAGATCCCTCGGTGCTTGACGACCCAGAGATGCATTGATTGTTTTTGTTTTGTAGAGGAACGGCTGCCGCGAACAAGTTTTCGCAGCAGCCGTTCGTGTTTTAGCGGGGTAAAGTTTGTAACTTTGCACCCGCTCTAACCATACGACTCAAATCATGCAACAAACCACACCCTACCAGCTCACCAACAAAGTCCGCATCGTCACGGCGGCTTCGCTGTTCGACGGGCACGACGCGGCCATCAACATCATGCGGCGCATCATGCAGAGCAGCGGCGCGGAGATCATCCACCTGGGCCACAACCGCTCGGTGCAGGAGATCGTCAACACAGCCATCCAGGAAGATGCGCAGGGCATTGCCATCACTTCCTACCAGGGCGGCCACAACGAATTTTTTAAATACATGCACGACCTGCTGCGCGAAAAAGGCGCCGGACACATCAAAATATTCGGCGGCGGCGGTGGCACCATTTTGCCAACAGAAATCGCCGAACTGCACGAATACGGCATTTCGCGGATTTACAGCCCCGACGATGGTCGCCATATGGGCTTGCAGGGCATGATCAACGATGTGCTGCAACAATGCGACTACCCCATCGGGTTTTCGGTGAACGGCGAGATGTCGCGGTTTGTCAATTTTTCAAAAACGGCGCAGTCTGCCGCAGAACAAAAAGTAGATTTCAAAGACGTTGCCCGCCTGATTTCTGTTGCGGAAAACAACCCCGATTATTTCGATCAGGAAGTAAGACCACTCATTGCCACAGCGACCAAACCGATACCTGTACTCGGCATCACCGGCACGGGCGGCGCAGGGAAATCCAGTCTGGTGGACGAATTGGTGCGGCGCTTCCTGACGGATTTTACTGAAAAAAGCATTGCCGTTGTTTCGGTGGATCCCTCCAAGCGCAAAACCGGCGGCGCGCTGCTTGGCGACCGCATCCGGATGAATTCGGTGAACCATCCCCGCGTGTACATGCGCTCTTTGGCCACGCGCCAAAGCAACCTGGCGTTGTCGAGGCACGTGCAAAGCGCCATTGACATCCTGAAAGCGGCTCAATTTGACCTCATCATTCTGGAAACTTCGGGTATCGGGCAGTCCGACACCGAAATCATAGACCACAGCAATGTCAGCCTCTACGTGATGACGCCCGAATACGGCGCGGCAACCCAGTTGGAAAAAATTGACATGCTCGATTTCGCAGATGTCATTGCGATCAATAAATTTGACAAACGCGGCGCCCTCGATGCGTTGCGCGACGTGCGCAAGCAATACCAGCGCAACCACCAGCTTTGGGACAAACCCCTTGATGAGATGCCGGTCATCGGCACCATCGCTTCCCAATTCAACGACCCCGGGATGAACACCCTCTATCGCCGGGTGATTGACGTGCTGACCGCCCGCACCGGCGCCAACCTGCCATCCAGCTTCGTGAGCAGTCCGGAAATGAGCGAAAAAATCTACATCATCCCGCCGGCCCGTACGCGCTATTTGTCGGAGATCACCGAAAACAACCGCCGCTACGACCATTGGGTGGAAACGCAGTGCGCCCTTGCCGGGAAAATGTTCGGCCTGAAACGCGCTTTGGAAACCATCGGCGAAGACCAACCCGAAACACGCGCTGCCCTGCAAAAAGCTTACGCGGAACTCGAAAAAGACTTAGACGGCGGCTGCCTGCGCATCCTCGAATCGTGGGAAGCCAAAAAAGCGGCCTACGCTGCGGATGATTACATTTATCAGGTGCGCGGCAAAGATATTGCTGTAAAAACCTTCACGAAATCGCTGTCGCACACCCGCATTCCGAGGGTGTCGCTGCCGAAGTTCAAAGACTGGGGCGATATTCTGCGCTGGTGTTTGCAGGAAAACGTGCCTGGCGAATTCCCTTACACGGCGGGCGTTTTCCCATTCAAAAGAAAAGAAGAAGACCCCACCCGCATGTTTGCCGGAGAAGGCGGCCCGGAACGCACCAACTGGCGCTTCCACTACCTGTCGCAGGGCATGCCCGCTGCTCGCTTGTCCACCGCGTTCGACAGCGTGACGTTGTATGGCGAAGACCCCGACCACCGCCCAGATATTTTTGGCAAAATTGGCAATTCGGGCGTCAGCATTTGTTGTCTGGACGATGCCAAAAAGTTGTATTCCGGCTTTGATTTGTGTGATCCGCGGACGTCCGTTTCAATGACGATCAATGGTCCGGCAGCAACCATCTGCGCGTTTTTTATGAATGCAGCCATTGACCAGCAATGCGAAAAATACATCCGCGAAAACGGGCTGGAGCATTTGGTGGAAGCCAAATTGAAGGCATTGTACGACGATCGGGGTTTGCCTCGCCCAACGTATGGCGGCGAACTGCCCGACGGCAATGCAGGACTGGGTTTGATGCTGTTGGGCCTTACCGGCGATCCGGTGCTGGAGCCGGAAGTGTACCAGGTGTTGAAAGCAAAAGCCTTGTCGTCCGTGCGCGGCACGGTGCAGGCAGATATTTTGAAAGAAGACCAGGCGCAAAATACCTGCATTTTCAGCGCCGAGTTTTCGCTGCGGCTGATGGGCGACGTGCAGGAATATTTCATTCAAAACCAGGTTCGCAATTTCTATTCGGTTTCCATTTCGGGCTACCACATCGCCGAAGCGGGCGCCAACCCGATCAGTCAGTTGGCGTTCACGCTGTCGAATGGTTTCACTTTCGTGGAATACTACCTTTCGCGCGGCATGAAAATTGACGATTTTGCGCCGAACCTGTCGTTTTTCTTTTCCAACGGGGTAGATCCCGAATACGCCGTCATCGGGCGGGTGGCGCGGCGCATTTGGGCGAAAGCCATGAAAAACAAATACGGCGCCAACGAACGCTCGCAGATGCTGAAGTACCATATCCAGACATCCGGTCGGTCGCTGCACGCACAGGAAATTGCTTTCAACGACATTCGCACCACGCTGCAAGCGCTTTACGCCATTTACGACAACTGCAACTCGCTGCATACCAACGCCTACGACGAAGCTATCACTACGCCAACGGAAGAAAGCGTGCGCCGCGCGGTGGCCATTCAAATGATCATCAACCACGAACTGGGGCTGGCGAAAAATGAAAATCCGCTGCAAGGCGCGTTCATCATCGAAGAATTGACGGAATTGGTGGAAGAAGCGGTACTGCTCGAATTCGACCGCATCACGGAGCGCGGCGGCGTTTTGGGCGCCATGGAAACGATGTACCAGCGCGGCAAAATCCAGGAGGAAAGCCTCTACTATGAAACGCTGAAACATACGGGCGAACTGCCGCTAATCGGCGTGAATACTTACCTGAGCAAAGACGGCTCCCCAACCATCCTTCCCCGGGAAGTCATCCGCTCCACAACCGACGAAAAAGAAGCCCAGATCGCGACCCGAAACCGCCTGCACGAAGCGCAGCGCGAACACGCACCGGCTACGCTGAAGCGCCTGCAACAAATTGCCATCCAAAATGGCAACACGTTTGAAGAACTGATGGAAACGGTGAAGCATTGTTCGCTGGGGCAGGTGACGCAGGCGTTGTATGAGGTTGGGGGGCAGTATCGGAGGAATATGTGAGGAAAATTGTGTTTATTTGTTGTTTGCTTTCTTGGCTCTCAAATTTATGAAATATGCAAAAACTTGTGGTGAAAAGCCAGTTCATGGGAGTAAAACCCTGTGTAATCGAAATACGAAGGTTCTTGCTGTTGATTGGCGAGCAGGCAAGTGGGAAGAGCACGATTGCCAAACTGATTTATTTCTTCCAGACCCTGCCCGATGCAATTTATAAAAGTACACTGTTGAATCAGGGCAGAGGTAATTTTGATTACATTTTAGATATCAACAGCATAGCGAGGTCTACGTTTGTTGATACATTTGGGCTTACTACTCGAAGTGAAGGCGTTTTCGATATCGAATTTTGGTACAATGAAATCTCATATCTGAATATCCATCAGGGAGAAAAGGATCGCTTGGTTTATGCCAAATTTGAAGACGATATGGGCTTTAATCTTGGAGGTGTTGTTAGAAAATTTATCCAAACACCTCGGGGAGCTGATGTAGAAAACATCTTTACAAGAGAATCTCTTTTAAAAGGATTATCCGCAATTTTTAACCAAACGAACACCAACTTTAATTACATCATTGCTGGTCGAAATACGGTTGTTGCTTATCCCGACTTAATTGGAGAAAAAGTAAGAAGTGAGCTTGAAAAATTAGTTGAAGATGAAGTTCGGGAGCAAGATTTTGAAAAAAAGAAAAGACGTGGTAATGAAATGCTCTTCCTCGAATTCGTAAATTGGTCAGAGGGAATCAGGAAATATTTCAGAACGAATGGGGGAACTTTTGATCGTGTCATCAGGCAGCAGCAACTACAAAATAAAGAGGCTTTGGCCACTCTAAATGAAATAACAAAGAAAATATTGAAGGGTAAATATGAAAGCAATGATTCGGGAGAATCACTTATCCCTGATGGAAGCAGAGTACCTATTGACTTCAAGGATGCCTCATCGGGGCAGCAGGAGGTTTTGCGCATTCTTCAGGGACTTTTTGTTTCCATCGGAACAACTAATCGGAAAGAGTTCTTAGTAGTGGAAGAACCTGAAGCTCACTTATATCCATTGGCTCAAAAGGAATTAGTGAATGCCTTTGCTGTTTTTTTGAACACCATTCAGGAAGGGCGAATTGTGATTACCACACACAGCCCTTATATTCTGTCATGTGTAAATATTCTTCTGTTTGCACAATATGTATCTAATCAGATAGGTAAGTCTAACCACAATGGCTCATTGGCTGACGTTTCCGATGTTTTCTGGTTGAATGCTTCATTTTTCAATGCTTATTCTCTTGGTAACAGTGACACTTACTGCCAGGATATTAAAGATGCCGAAACTGGATTAATAGACCAGAACTACCTTGATTTAATTTCAGAACAGCTTGGCTTGCAATACCATCAATTATACCAAATGCTTGATTGATCTATGCAAAAGACAAAAATCGAAGAATTGATCTCCAGAAATGAAGGGAATGTAATAGAAATAATAAAGCCCAGTTTTTGGATAAATGATGTAAAGCAAACAACCGGTGATAACAAAATTGAAGTAGAATTTTTATCGCAAAAATCCTGGCTTCATGTCAGACAATCCCATTCAAAAATTTCTAAAGTTTTTCCGGTTGATGGTAACTATGGCGTCTTTAAAAAGAATGGACTTTCGGTTTCAAGGCCGGATGATTTTCAGTATTACGAATCCAGCAATAAAATAGAAGAAATTAAACGTGCCGGAGACTGTGATTGCCTGATTACGCAAGAGCAATGGCATTTGCTTGAGTTTAAAACAGAAGCATCTTCATTAGATTTGAAACAGATAGAAAATAATCGGAATAAAGCCAAGATGCAATTAGCGAGGACGCTTACAGCACTCAAAGAACAACTGGCAAGTACTCCTGAAATATTATGTGTAATTGTTGCCCCTGCTGTTTGGCCCAAGACCGCTACCAAAGATATTGCCGGAGCAGTAAGGTTCAAGAAAAACTATGGAACTTCACTGGAAATTGTTCAAGCAGGTGAAACTTATTTTTTAGATTGAAATTTCAGTAAAATCCGTAGTATATTTCTGCTTCTCATTTAAGATGAACCCATAAAAGGACTTGAGCCCTATGCCTATGCCCAGATCACTTCCCTCCATACCCCGCCTTCGCGCCCTCCTCAATACCCGCAAGTTCCTCCGCGACCCCCTCGGCATGATCAACGCGAGCCTCGAAAAATTTGGCGACACCTTCAAAACCTATATCGGCGGCCTATATCCCGGCATTGTCACCACCAACCCCGCGCTAATCCAGCATGTGTTGCAGAAAAACAACCGGAACTACTGCAAATCGCCGATGCACTTCGACAAGCTGGCGCATTTTTTGGGCAATGGCCTGCTCACCAGCGAAGGCGACTATTGGCTGCGGCAACGGCGGCTCATCCAGCCGGGCTTTCACCGCTCCAGGTTGGCAGCGCTGACGAACATCATGCAGGAAGTGACCGATGCGTTTATGGCGCAATTCGACAAAGACATCGCCAAAGGCGAACCGGTGGAACTGTCTGAAAAAATGATGGAACTGGCGTTTCGGGTTGTTGCGCGCGCCCTGTTCAGCGCCGATCTCGATGAAAAGGATTTGCAAAAAATAGGAAACGATATTACAGTCCTACAGCAATTCATCATCCGGCAAATTCGGCAGCCCTACCTCAATCCCTGGTTTCGCCTTTCCGGCAAATTGCGGCAGCACGAATTGCTTGCAGAAGACTTTGAACGCCGGGTAACCGAAATCATCCAACAGCGCCGGAAATCGGGGGAACGCCACGACGATCTGCTGCAAATGCTCCTCGAATCGCGCTACGAAGACACCGGGGAAGGCATGAACGACCGGCAGGTATTTGAAGAAAGCGCTATTCTCTTCGTTGCCGGCCACGAAACCTCGGCCAATGCCATGACCTGGATGTGGTACCTGCTTAGCCAACACCCCGAAGTGGTGGCGCGCATCCGGCAGGAATTGGACGAAACGTTAAACGGCAGAAAACCCGCTTTTGAAGATTTACCCAAACTGAGCTACTGCACCCAGGTCATCGAAGAAACCATGCGCCTCTACCCGCCGGCTTGGGTCACCGACCGCGTCGCGTTGGCAGACGATGAATTTGAAGGCATCAAAATCCCAAAAGGCGTTATGCTGGTCACGTATTTCTACGGCGTACACCACGCGCCCCACCTCTGGCCTGATCCGGAGCGTTTCGATCCCGACCGCTTCGACAAAGAGCGCCGCAAACAACAACACCCTTATGCTTACGTGCCTTTTGGCGGCGGCCCCAGGTTGTGTATCGGCAATAGTTTTGCCATGATGGAGATGCAATTGGCCTTAGCGGCGATGATTCGCGCCTATGATTTTGAACTGGCGCCGGGGCAGGTCATCGAGCCGCAGGCATTGGTGACTTTGCGGCCTAAGTATGGCGTTAAAATGCGTTTTTGGAAAACGATATAGTGGTTGTTTTTATAGTCCGATAGCTGTCAGGCTCCGCGCCGATCTGGAGATCGGCAGTACAAGGCGCTACCTCTTCACGACACTGACGCAAACCACTTTTTTTCCACTCGTAAACCGGAGCAGGTAATAGCCCGTCGGTAAATGCGGCAACGGCCATTCGTAAGGCGTGAGGGAAGCCGTCCACTGCGCTGTGGAAACCGGGCGCCCCGTCGCGTCGAAAAGGGTGGCTTGGAGTTGACCGGTTAAAAATGCCGGATCGGTAAGGACGTACAATTGATCGCTTGCAGGGTTGGGGTAAACTTCAATAACAGAGGTCGTCGGCGCAGGGGCTATCGTTCCCGTCAAAACCCCTGCAATTTGTTCCAATGTGTTTTCGGCTCGAAGGCCGAGAAAAGGCTTGATGCCGTAGGGCGTATGAAAATCAATGGTCTGATCAAAACCATCGTGGAAATCCTGGATGGTGTAGCCGTAGTCGAGGGTACGGAATAAATCAGCCTCGGCCGCGGGAGTAATCAGGTTGTGCAATGCGTCAATGCGCGGAAAAATTGAATCCGGCAAAGTAATCAAGCGCGTGATGGTATCCAAATAGCGGACGTATTGATCGCGGAACGCCGGCACTTGCAGGAGTTTGGTCGCTAAAGGCCGCGGTTCGCTGGTGTGTTGCCAGGCGAGGCAATTGCGGGTTGCCCAATTGCGGTTTACCCAATCCACGCCGAAGGTATTGTCGGTATCGAAGGTGATGAATTCGAAGCGGCCCGTCTCGGGGTTGTCGTAGAGGTAGTAGTTGTTTTTGTTGTAGAAATAATCGTCCCAATTGCCGGTTGCCACATCAATGGCAAATGCTTTCAGTACCCCGTCCACATTCAGGATCTGGCTGATCTGCTGAGGAAATTCCGCTGTCATAGGCTGGTTCAGGGCTGTGATGAGCCCAACCAAGCCGGCGTAGTTGTCTGCCGTTTCATTCGTGGTGAGGTCGTAGGCGCGGGTTTCCGGGTTGTTGAGGATGCCTTTATAGGTCAATTGGTTGCTGCCTTGATAGACCAGATCGGCAGGCCAGGTGCATTTGTAGAGGTTGCCTTCGTTGTCGTCGTAGGTTTTTTCCAACCAGATTTTGTCAATTTCTTCGGCGTTGGTGTACAGGCCGCGGTATTGGCCGTTGATGTACAGTTTCACAAAAGCCATGCGGCGTTCGGGCATATCCGCTTTTTTCCAAACCTCATAAAACAGCTTTTCGCGAATCATGGTCGGGTCGTTGTGCTGTCCGCGCAGGTTAAGTTTTCGGACGCCCTGGTATTCCCGGCCCGGTACGAACTCGTTGAAACTGATTTTGAATGATTTTTTTTGAGCGAAAAGCGACGTATTGCCGCGAAGGCGCAAACCGACATTCGCTACGGAATCGCGAAAATTGCCATCGTCAAAAACAAAGGAGGCCTGGAGGTAGCGGTCGTTGACCAATTCGTCGATCATATACGCCAGCGAATCGGCTGGGAGTTGGAGGTGGATTTCTGATACGGCGTCGTCGTCAAAAAGTGAAGTGGATTGGCTGAAAACAGGCCAGACAATGCAGGAAAGCAAAAGGTATGAGCAGATGACTATTTTCATTGTGTAAAGATAGCCGATACCTGCAAGTTTGGAAATATGCCGGGAAGCAAATGCGCAGGGTAGGATATCCTCCCGTCTCAATGAACCCTGTGTTCAATCTTATTAATCAATAGCACGGAGCCACTGTGCTAGTTTTTTGGGTAGTTGTGCATCAACGATAAACTTCATGCTACTAATTTGCCGATGTGTCTAACTTGGATCATTTTTTTTGCAAATAATAGGCAGGCTAGTAAATCTTCCTCCTCTAAATCTTCATAATCTTCCAGAATTTGAGCGTGAGTCATGTTGGATGCCAGCAAGTCGAGTATGACCTCCACTGGGTAACGGAGACCCCGAACAGTTGGTTTCCCATGACAAATATTTGAATCAACGGTAATTCGACTGAGCAGAGCATCTTCCATGAAGTATTCTTTTGTACAAAAGTAAGGTAAAAATTAGAATAATGTATTAAGACCCTTTGATCAACTTCCAGGCGTGCCGGCGTTGAGCATCGGCATCATCCACTACCAGCACATACATTCCCCGGCTAAAAACTCCGTCCACCCCAATCGTATTATCGGGCCTTACCTTTCCTGAGGTAATCAACTGGCCGGTTATGCCAAAAATGCGGAAAACTTTCCCCGAAAGGTCTGCCCCGTTGATTTGGATCGGGGTGTTGTCACCCAAAAAAGTTGGATAGATGGTAGGCCCTTTTGCTTGCTGCGCACTTTCCTGGCCTGAGATTCCACAGGAGGCCACGGGGAGTTCGTGGTGGTGATCCAGAAAAGTCAGTAACACGGAGACAAGCGTATCGGCAAAAGCCCTGCGGTTATTGGGCGTATCCCGAACATTCATAAAATTGCATTCGAGTTGAAAGCCGTTGATGGTGTTTCCCGGTGTATAGCAAGTGTAGTTGGCTGTATTGTAACCGCCGTTGAAATAAGGGTTGAGTGGCCCCGGATTGGGGGTTTGCTGGCTGGGTACGGACGGATAACCAGATTGCGCCATCAAGGTGCCCAACGCAAAATCGCCCCGCAACAACTGGGCATGGGTGTAGCCGTTTACGTTTTGGTTGACTAAGTTTTGAATGGAACTCTGGCCGATGTACTCGGGCGTATTCAGGACGTTGTCGGATAAAGCCAATTGGGCGCCGGTGAGCACATAGCCCAGTTCGAGCCGCTGCATGATGTGGCCGTGGCCGTGTAAATCGAAATAGATGGCTTTGTTGTCGTAAGCGGTCTGTGCGGTTTCTTGCGCGGTTTCAATGAATTGGTGGAACTCGGTCCAGGCAGTTTCTGCTTCAGCGTTCCCGCAGGCGCCGTCGGCAATGTTCCTGTTGCAATCAATTTTTGTGCGCCTAAGGTTGCAATAAATGATGTGCGGACGGCAGCCGGTCATTCTTAAAAAACTGGAATCAATCTGCTTTGCCAGTTCGATCGTATTCGTATCCGTGCCTGTCGTCGGATTATTGCAGGTTCGGTTCGGGATGCCTGCCGGCGCCACCAACCCGCCGTGGGGCACAGAAATTACGATCGGAAGCGTTCCCGTGTGGTATTCAATGTAGTTGTTGGTTCCGTAGATGATTTGCCCGGCAAGGGCATAGGTTTTAATCAAAAATAAGATTATC
Source organism: Saprospiraceae bacterium (assembly GCA_046153985.1). GTDB lineage: Bacteria > Bacteroidota > Bacteroidia > Chitinophagales > Saprospiraceae > JABWAJ01. The sequence continues at coordinate 2,399 of JBJXFD010000119.1, read as the reverse complement.
AATAACTTAGGGCAGGGTTTATGCTTGTTCATACTGTATTCCAGGTTAAAATCTTTGTTCTGAAAAGGTCACAAATAAAACACTAAGGTCACCACTCGTTGGGAGTTTTTAAGAATAAGCCTATCTTTTTCTATTAAAAACAAAAGAAAGCTGACGCTCAATTATTTATCTTGCCTGATCAAAATTACAAACACCCATGTCGAAAACCATATACGCCCTGCTCGTGGGCATCAACGACTACGAGGCGCCTGTGCCCAAACTCAGCGGCTGCGTACCCGACGTAAAAGCCGTGGAAGCTTACCTGCGCGGGCTTCCCGATACTCCGGTTGAGTTCATGGTCCTGACAGACAAAGCGGCTACCAAAAACAAGATCGTTAGCGGGTTTCGCGATCACTTGTCAAAAGCCAAAGCAGACGATGTAGTCTTTTTCTACTTCTCCGGCCACGGCACGCAGGAAGACGCTGACGAGGTCTTTTGGCGATCCGAGCCTTCGCACCGCCTTCAGGCTCTGGTGTGTTACGATGGCATCATTGAAAAGAACGGGCAGCAAACCTTTAACCTGCTGGCCGATAAAGAATTGCGCTACCTGCTGCACGAATTGTCGAAAACCAGCACACATATCCTTACCGTGTTCGATTGCTGCCATTCGGGTGACAATACCCGCAGCCAACAACCCAAAGTGGCCGCGCGCCGTTATGCGCCCCAAAACCGGCTGACTTACGCCGTGCCGAAGCGGAACTGGGCGCAATTCCTTTTTTCGGATCAATTGTCCCGCGAAGCGTTCACCGGACAATCCGTCGCCGACCTGATGCCCGAAGGCCGGCATATCCAGATTGCCGCCTGCGCGCCTGATGAAAGCGCTTTTGAGCAGGACGGCCGCGGCGTCTTCACCCGCACCCTGCTCGATGTGCTGCAACGCTCGGAAGGCAGCGTGAGTTATTACAACTTAGAAAGCCGGGTGCGCGGTCTCCTCAAAAATAATTACCGGCAAACGCCCCGCATTTATGCCTCATCGGGTCATCCGGATGAATTGTTCCATAATTTTCTGGATCGCAAAGGCGAAGCGGGCGGCGCGCTCTATGGCAATGTCCTGCACCGCCCGGGAACAGGCTGGTATTTAGAGTTGGGATACAGCACGGCCATAGCTCCGGTAATAAAAACAGTGCCGATACTTAGCCACGATGGTGCTCAAAAATTCAACGCCCGCATTGGAAAAACGACGGAGGGGCGCGTCGAACTGCTTTTTGACGGTGCTGCGCCGGATGAAAAAGGCTTGTACAAAGCCCCTTTGACGGGGTTGCTTTCTGCGCAGCTTATGGTTTATTTCGATGTAAATCCCAACGCGAATGCCGGTCAGCAATTCATAGAAAAAGCGTGGAAAGAAGCAGGGCCTAACCTTATGCTTGTCGCGGCTGAAAAGGACGCCAATTACACCGTAGTGATTTCCGACAACGGGTACACCCTCGCAAAGTCCGACGACCAGCACCAGCGACCGTTGACGCCGATACTCAAAGGATTTGATGCTAACCAGGCTGAACTTGCTATAGAATGGTTGAAACATATTTCCCGATGGGAATTTGTAAAAGACCTGCGCAATGAATACCACGGCGGAGAGGTAAGGCTGCTCAAGCCCAATTCGGTGGATTTGGAGGTTTTTAAAGTGCTTGCAACAGGGGAAGAACAACTGCTACCCCTTGAAGGTGATGAAGCAGGGTTGGCCTACGAAAAGCAGGCAGACGGAAGCCTCGGTGGCCGCATCAAAATTCGCCTGACTAACCGTTTTTCGCGGGACCTTCACGTTGCTTTGCTGTACTTATCCATGAACTTTGGTTCCGATGGCGGCCTCTTGAAGCCAACGGTGTACAAGTTGAAACCCGGCGAAAGCATCTGGACGTTTGAGGGCAAAGTGATTCCTCTGACTTACGAACCGCAGGTGAAGGAATTTAACCTGCGGGAAAGTCTGACCCGACTGAAACTCATTGCAAATACAGAATTTTTCGACGTAACGCCGTTGCTACTAAACGACCTGCCGCCGCCTACGGAAAGAAATGCGGGCAAGTTGAGAAGCGCCGGACGGGAGGCCCCAGTAAGCAACACGCAGGACTGGATTACGCGGTTGGTCACTTTGCGGATGCCAAACCCTTACTACAAGGATGAACAACACGTTTGAATTTTAGAAAATTTTCGCTTATTTTTGTTGGAAACGTAGCCATGATGACCACAAAAACAGCCGGGAAGGAGCAACGCTTTTCGCTCGAAGCTTATTTGGCTTTGGAGGAAAAAGCAATCTATCGGCATGAATTTCACAATGGAAAAATCGTGGAAATGGCAGGCGGAACCGATGCACACAGCGAGCTTTGTACCAATTTGGCGACCTTGTTGAATTTGTATTTTTTTCA
>JBJXFD010000109.1:0-15716 GCA_046153985.1 Saprospiraceae bacterium | reverse complement strand
AGATACGTACACATCGAATGTGTATGCTTTACATCATCAATCATCATTTATCAATCATCTATCATCAATTCTTCTTCAAAAACGTGGTGAAAATGTAGAACTGATCACCCCTGGGGTCGCCCCTACTCGCTCCGTAAACTCCTCACCGGATTCGCCACCGCCGCTTTTATGCTCTGGTACCCCACCGTAAAAAACGCAATCAGGATCGCCGCCAAACCCGCCAGCGCAAACGTCCACCACTCCAATTCAATGCGATACGCGAAACCAGACAGCCATTTTTGCATAAAAAACCAGGCGAGCGGCGTAGCGATTGCCAGGGCAATGAACACCAATTTCAAAAATTCTTTAGACAACAAGCCCACCACCGAAGCTACCGAAGCACCCAGCACCTTGCGGATGCCGATCTCTTTGGTGCGCTGTTCGGCAGTGAACGCCGCCAGCCCAAACAACCCGAGGCAGGAAATCAACACGGCGAGGCCCGCAAAATACCGCGACAGCTTAGAAATGCGCTGTTCGGATAGATACAATGCCTGGTATTCGTCGTCCAAAAATTTGAAGTTGAATACATAGCCGGGGTTATAGGCGGTATAAAATTGCTGGAGCTGGTCAATCGTTTCTTTTTCGCGGCCAGCTTCGATTTTTGCCATAATCATCGTGGTGTTTTCGGGCCGGTACATAAACACCATCGGGGCAATGGGTTCGTGCAAAGAAGCAATGTGAAAATCTTTGACCACGCCGATGATGGTTTTGTCTTCGCCCCACATTCTAACGGGCGTGCCAACCGGGTCTTTCAGCCCCATGACTTTAATGGCGGTTTCGTTGAAGATGAGCTTGCTGTCTTCGGCGCCATAATCTTTTGAAAAACTGCGCCCTTCTTTTATGGAAATGCCAAAAGTTTCAATCATCTCAAAATCAACGGCCCTGACGGTAAAATCAATCAAATCTTTGTCCGATTTGCCGGGCCATTCAATGCCGTAAGTGGAAGCTCCGCCGCCCATGATATTATGCTGGATGGCCGATGCATTCACCACGCCGGGGATTTTTTTCATCGCAGCCAAAAAATCTTCCGGGGTTTGGCTCACTTTTCCTTCTTTATCAAAATACAAGATATTTGCTTTGTCATACCCCAGATTTTTGGACTGCACGTATTCGATTTGCTGGTAAATGACGGTGACCCCAACAATCAGAATCAAAGAAATGGCAAACTGGAAAACTACTAATCCATTCCGCGCCAATACCTCACCGAACGAGTTTTTGATCTGGCCTTTCAACACCGAAGCGGGTTTGAACCGGGAAAGGTAAAAAGCCGGGTAGCTGCCTGATAAAAAACCGGTGAGCAGCGTCACACCCAGCGCAGCGCCGATCAATGCCGGACTGAAATCCAGGGATAGTTGTTTGTCTGTAAGGCTATTGAATTGCGACAACAAAAGCGCAGCCAGCCCAAATGCACCGACCAGCGACAACAGCGCCATGCAGATCGCTTCACCCAAAAATTGCGCAATGAGCGTCCCGCGGGTGGAACCAATGGCTTTTTTAATGCCCACTTCTTTTTGCCTTCTGGAAGCTTTGGCGGTGGAAAGGTTCATGAAATTAATGCAGGCAATGACCAATACAAACAGCGCGATGAGCGAAAACAAGCGCACATAGTCAATGCGCCCGCCACTTTGTACGCCGTTTTCGTAGTTGCCATACAAATAAGCACTCGAATAGGGCCTGGCCGATAACGTAAAAATGGTTTCCGGGAAATAAGGCTTGATAAAATTGGCGATTTTGGCGTTGAATTGGTTAATACCTGTCCCTTTTTTCAGCAAAAGGTAGGTCTGTGGGCCTTCATTCCACCACTTTTGGCCGTTGGTCCAGATTTCATTCAGGAGCAACTCCTGAGTCAGTACAAAATCGAAATCCATCGTGTTATTGGCTGGCAGCGGTTCAAAAACACCCGCCACGGCCGATTGCCTCTTCATGCCCATTACTTCCCATTCAATGCTTTTTCCAAGGGCTTGTTCCACTGTACCAAACAGGTTTTGCGCCAGGACTTCCGAAATGACAATGGCATTCCGGTCAGAAAATACCTGTTTGGGGTTTCCTGCAGTCAAGGGGAAAGAAAACACTTCAAAAAAACTGCGGCTTGCAAAAATCCCCGTCGGTTTCGCTGTTTTTTCGCCGTTTTTCATGGTCAGGGATATGCCTTCCCGCGCCAGCGACATCACCGACACCGCCGAAACCACTTCTGGCAAATCTTTGGCCATGGCTTCCGCCAAAGGCCCCTGCGTCGCTTCATGGATGATGACCTGCCCGTTTTCTTCGCTGCGCTCGATGACCTGAAAAAGTTGCGCATCGTTGGCGTGGAACTTGTCAAAATTCAGCTCGTCATTCACCCACAGGTATATCAACAGGGCACAAGCCAGTCCGGAAGACAACCCAATCAGGTTGATGAAAAACGTGCTTTTGAAACGCTTGAAGTTTCTGAAAATGAGCAATAGGTTGTGTCGTAGCACTTTGAAGGATTTTTAAGTTTTGTTTGCTGGCGCAGGGCTCACCCTCTCACCCTCGCTGGCGCGAGGTTCCGCCTCGTGTCTACTATTTATGAGGCTCTGCCTCATCCATCACTCGCTCCTCAAACTCTTCACCGGATTCGCCAACGCCGCCCGTACACTCTGAAAACTCACCGTCAAAAACGCAATGCCCAACGCCGATAATCCAGTCAATGCAAACATCCACCATTGCATTTCAATGCGAAATGCAAAAAGCGCTAACCATTTGTCAAGCAAGGCATACACAATCGGAATTGCTATGCCAAAAGCCAGCAAAACCAACAGTAGAAACTCTTTCGACAACAAACTGACCAGGCTGGCCAATGAAGCGCCCAAAACTTTCCGGATCCCAATTTCTTTGGTGCGCCGTTGCGCCATAAACGCGGCCAAACCAAACAATCCCAAACAACTGATCAGCAGGGCAACCCCGGTGGCTAAGTTAATGATGCGGGCCATGTTGGTTTCCGCTTCGTACGCAACTTTCAGTTTGTCGTCGTAGAACTCGTATTCGAACGGCGCCGAAGGATAGAATTGCTTCCACTCCTTTTCCAGGTCTTGAAAAACCAATTTCCAGTCGGCGGGGTTTTTGGAAGCCAATTTGATGTTCAGGGTACTGAGCTGGCTTCGATCGGTCATAAAGATCAGTGGCTCAATCGGGTCAGCAAAAGACCAGGTATGAAAATCGCTGACAACCCCTACAATGGGGTAAGAGGGCCCGTCGCTTTCCTGTAGCAATTGCCCGATGGCGGCTTGTGGGGTCGGAAAACCGAAAGCTTTTATCGCATTTTCATTCAAGATGTATTCGCGAACGGTATCGCTGGGCAGCAGATTACGGCCTGCCAGCAAAGGCAGTTCGTAAAGTGGAATCAGATCCGGGTCAGCGTATTTTCGGTACGCATTGCGCTGTATGGCCTCGCCTTTTTCGTTGTGATAAACGTGGTTATTGCTCGAAAAGGAGTTGTCAAACAGCGGCTGTCCCAGCGCTACTTTGGCAATGCCAGGCAATTTTTCGATGGTTTCCCGCAAGGTAAAATGCTTTTCTTTGTATTCTGGTTTTTCCATCAATTCCCAGGGAATTTCCACGATCACCACAGCGTCGCGGTTGAATCCGAGGTCGTTGTTGAGCATGAACTGAAGTTGTTGTCCTACGACAATCGCACCCGAAATGAACAACTGGGCAATCGCAAACTGAAACACAATCAGTCCTTTGCGCAGGGTAGCCCGTTTGCCGCCGCCGGAATCAATCTGCCCCCGCAAAACCTGCACTGGCTGCGCCCGCGTGATTAACCAGCCCGGATACAAGCCCGACAACAAGCTAACACCCATAATAAGCGCCACCAAAAACAGCGCTGTTGGCCCATAATTTACAAACTTGAGCACGTCATCAGGAAGCAGGTCACTAAAACCGGTAAAAAACGCAGCGGTCAAGCCCCCTGCAACAACGGTGGCAAAAATGGCCACCACTGCGGTCTCGCCCAGGAAGTGTTTTAAGATAGAACTGCGGCTACTGCCCATCGTTTTTCGGATGCCGATTTCGCGGGCGCGTTGAGGAATCTGAGCCGTGGAAAGGTTGATGTAATTGATGCACGCCAGCAACAACAGGAAGCCAGCAACACCCATTAAAGCAAACAGCACTTTTTTATTTGCGGTGCGAATGTGGCTGCCGTATTCCGTGCCGAAATGAATCTCGCGCAGCGATTGCATCACATGCCAGCGGCTCATGTTCCATTTGGCCAGGTCCGAGCCGACATTCTCACTGGAAAGGCGGTTAAATTGAGCTAAAACAGCGTCCGGGTCGGCGTTTTTTTCCAAACGCAAAAACAACTGGTTGCCGGAATTGACGCCGCTCCAATGCTCTTTTTCGGTTTCAATTTTGGGTAGTGGCCGAAATTCCTGCCCGATGAAATTACTGGGATATCCGAGGTCTTCTACAATTCCGCTGATTTGAATGGCCAGGGTATCGTCGTAAGTGATGGTTTGGCCAATGAGCTGTGCCGGTTCAAATCCGGGGAAGTATTCGGCAGCCCGGCTGCGGGTGAGCACCACCTGATCGGGTTGAGTCAGCGCTGCCGAGGGGCTGCCCGCCAGCCATTGATAACCGGCCAATTGAAAATACGCTGCGTTGGTCTGCACCACATCTTCGACGTCCTCTATCTTTTTGCTGTTGGCGCCTGGCAAGCCCAACTCCACGCTTTTAACCCAAAGGTCGAATACCGGCACTGCCGCTTCTACCCCGGCGATGGTTGGCGCCACAGCAGCCATAGGTGATGGCGCTCCGGCATTCCCGGACTCCTTACCCTCAAACATAAACCGGCTCGAAACCCTGTAAATCTGATCCCGCTGCGCATTCGGCGCATCGTAGCTGAATTCAAAAGATACGTACTGGTACATAATCCAGGCCGCACTAAGGCCAATGGCCAAACCAGCTACGTTTAAAGCAGTAAAAACGCGGTTCCGCCAAAGGTGGCGCAGGGTGAGTTTCAGGTAGTTGATGAACATTTTCTTTCAGGTTGAGATGGCTGGTTGTCGGATACCGTCCGGTCGGGTTCTGTTTTTGTAAAAATAGAAATCCCCGACTGTATAACTTCACACGGCATGCCAAAATATTTATGGCCTGATTATTAATCTGTTAGAAAAGACATGCTTTTAGGAGTGTTCAGTTTCGGACAAAAGATGTGCGCAGGCGGACGGCATTTTGAAAACATGTTGCTCCCTTCAATGGAATCCCTACGAAAATCGTTAAACAGTTAAACCTGCTTCCTGCCATAATACCTTTCCCTTATCCTGTGGTTTAATCTCGGGGGCATATTCATTCCAACTACATTCAAAAGACCAGCAATCAAAACATGCAAAGACGTCATTTCATCAGGGGCATGCTTGGCCTCACAGGAGGCAGCCTGTTGGCCGGGCTTTACACCTGGCAGATTGAGCCATTCTGGTTGGAATTTGTAAAGCTCAAAATGCCGGTAAAGCATTCAAATTTGCTTCAAAACTTCCACAAAAAAGCCCCAAAACTTCTGAAACGACGAAATACTCGCGCATTCGTCGGGCGAGTGAGCGTTGCGGATTTCCGGACCAAACGAAATCATATCCAAACCGGGATAAGCTTCGCCGATGATGCCGCATTCCAGTCCGGCGTGGCAGGCTTCCACCACAACCTTGTGACCAAACATGCCCTCGTAAAGGCCTTCCATTTTTTTCAAAACCGCTGATTTCGGGTTTGGTTTCCACCCCGGATAGATATTGTCGTTTTCGATTTTTGCGCCGATCAGATCAAATGGCGCGCGGAATGTTGCAGCCACATCGGCTTTGCCAGATTCAACGGAACTGCGCTGCAACGTGCCGCTGAAAAACCGTCCGTCCTTCACTTCCACGCGTGCTAAATTGGAAGAGGTTTCCACCAGACCCGGCACATCCGGACTCATGCGGAACACGCCGTTGTGTGCGGCGCGAATGGCCGAAAGGAGTTTCGTCTGGTCGCTGCGGCGCATGACCTTTGCAGGAACCGGCGCTTCCGAAATGGTGATTTGCAGCCCCGGTTCAACGCCGCTGTATTCTTCCAGGATGACCTTTACGATCGCCTGAAAACTGCGGTCAAACACTTTTGGCGACTTCACCGCCACCGTAGCCACGCTTTCGCGGGGGATGGCGTTGCGCACGCTCCCGCCTTCTATCGTGCTGACCAACACACCTTTGCAGGCCATCAGCACCCGGTTCATGAGTTTGTTGGCATTGCCGCGACCAAGGTGGATGTCCACCCCGGAATGGCCGCCTTTGAGGCCGTTGATGACAATTTTTCGGCCTTCCGCATCCGCCGGCGCGTCAATTTCGCGGTAAGCCCATTCCACCAGCGTATCAATGCCGCCTGCACAACCGATGGTAAAGACATGATCTTCTTCGGTGTCTAAGTTGAGCAATATTTTGCCTTTCAACAGCTTCCTGCCGAGTGCTTTGGCGCCGCTCATGCCCGTTTCTTCGTCGAGGGTAAACAGCGCTTCGATGGCCGGGTGCGACAGGTCTTTCGACGCCAGCACCGTCATGATGCTGGCAACGCCGAGGCCGTTGTCGGCGCCCAGCGTTGTGCCGCGCGCTTTTACCCAGTCTCCATCCACGTACATCTCTATGCCCTGCTTTTCAAAATCAAATTTGGTGTCCTCGTTTTTCTGGTGCACCATGTCTAAATGTGCTTGCAGAATAACGACCGGGCTTTTTTCGCGGCCCGGCGAGGCTGGTTTTTTGATGATGACGTTGCCGATGGTATCGGTCACGACTTCCAACCCAAGCGATTTTCCAAAATCAACCATGAACTTCGCGACTCGTTCTTCGCGCTTGGAAGGGCGCGGCACGGCGTTCAGGTCAGCAAAATAATTCCAGGGAGCGGAAGGTTCGAGTTGGCGAATTTGATCAGACATGGTATGGGAAAGTTTGATGGTTAAGCAATTTCCCACAAAGTAAGGAAAGGGTGGAAAGGTTTATCCACACGACGGAATTTTTTTGGTTTCGCACAATGGGATTTTTTTTGGTTTCGCACAACGGCACAACGAACACAACGGGTCGGCTTTCCAAACCTCCTCTTTTTCGTTGTGATCGTTGAGCCGTTGTGCAAAATACCGGTGTGTTGGCCCTACAAATGCCCACGAGGGGCATTTGTAGGGCAGGGCGACCGCGAGGGTCGCCCCTACTCGCTTCGCAAACTTTTCACCGGATTACTCAACGCCGCCCGAACACTCTGAAAACTCACCGTCAAAAACGCAATGACCAACGCCAGCAGGCCTGCCAGCGCAAACATCCACCATTGCATCTCGATGCTGTATGCGAAATCGTCCAACCATTTTTGCATCAACCACCAGGCTAAGGGGCAGGCAATGACGATGGCAATGAGCACCAACTTGAGGAAGTCTTTGGTTAACAACCCGGTGATTCCCGCCACGCTGGCGCCCAGCACTTTCCGGATGCCGATTTCTTTGGTGCGCTGTTCGGCGGCAAAAGTGGCCAATCCGAACAAACCCAGACAGGAAATCAAAATGGCAATGCCCGTAAAGCTGCCGATCAGGGTCGCCATTTGCCGGTCGTCTTTGTAAGTTTTCTGAAAATCTTCGTCGAGAAAGGCGTACTCGAACGGCTCTCCCGGGACGTTGCGTTGCCAAACCTGTTCTATCGCACCCAACAATTCCGGCAAGTCCTCACTTGCTGCTCTTGCCATCAGGTATTGGTGCCCGGCAGCATCCCCGTTGAGCAAAAAGCCATAAGGTTCGATGGGTTGGTGCAGGTTTTCAAAATGAAAATCTTTCACCACGCCGATAATATGGTAGCTGTAAGTTGTATCCTGCCAGTTAAAATGAACCTTTTGGTCAATGGACTCCTGGGGGGAAGAAAAACCGATTTTGCGCACCGCCGTTTCGTTCAGGATGATGCGAAAAAGGGTATCAGTAGGGAATTCGGTGGAAAATTGGCGCCCTGCGACCACCTCTACCCCCAGCGTGGGCAAGAAGCCGTGGTCCACCCAATTCGTCCTCGTCATAACGCTTTCGTTCACCGTCTGGCCATCCTTAAAAATGCTCATGTCGGAAAGATTGACAATGCCCGGATAAAACAGCGATGCGCCAACCGATGCAATGCGGGTGTCGCGGCTGAATTCATTCCGCATCGGCTCATAAGCCGCTGCGGCCGCCCGGCTTTGCAGGGGCAGGATGATTTGTTGTTCTTTTTGAAACCCAAGGTCTTTAGACTGCAAATAGTCCATTTGGTGCTGAATCACCAGCGAAGCCAGAATCAATCCGGCAGAAATCACGAATTGAAACACCACCAATCCTTTGCGCAGCGACGCCACAGAAAGGCTGTTGACAAACCGACCTTTCAGTACTTCAACGGGTCGGAAAGAAGACAGGTAAAAAGCGGGATAAACGCCCGCAAGCAGGCCGGTGAGCAAGGCTAAGGTAAAAAAGCCGCCGATCAGCGCCGGTTGAGCAAGGGTCAGATCCCGTTCTGCCAGGGTGTTGAACGCAGGCAGGGTAGCGTACGCCAATGCCAGGGCCATTACAAAAGAAACCAGCGAAAGCAGCAGGGATTCTCCGAGAAACTGCCCAATCAGGTTAGATTTGGCAGCGCCAACAGCCTTGCGAATGCCTACCTCACTAGCTCGTTTGGAAGAGCGCGCAGTGGCTAAGTTCATAAAATTGACGCAGGCGATCAGCAGGGTAAACAGCGCAACAGAGCCCAGGATATAGAGGTAAGTTATGCTACCGCCAGAGCCATTGGCGTCGGAAAGGTGGACATCCGGCACGGCGGTCAGGAATTGTTTTTTCCTGTACCCCTTGCTTTCCAGGTCTTTGGCTATGTACTTTTCTACAAAGGCCGGGAGTTTGGCCTCCAGTTCCTGCGCATTGGCCTTGGGGGACAGCAACAGGTAAGTTTCAAACATGTTATTAGATGCTAAATTGTTGTTTCTTTTCAAAAACGCTCCAAGGCCGCCGGAATACAGCGACATGAAGTAGCGGCCATCTAAATGACTGGGGGCATTGGGCTGCCGGAACACCCCGGTGACCCGAAAATCGAGGTCGCCCGCTTCAAACCAACTACTGCTGATGCGCAAGGAACGCCCGTAGGCAGGCGTGTCTCCAAAAAATTTGCGCGCCAGCTCTTCAGAAATTACCACTGTTTGTGGTTCATTCAAGGCTTTTAAAGGATCGCCTTCCACGAATTCGTAGTCGAACAGTTCAAAGTAAGTGGAATCGGCGAAATAGCCTTTTTTTTCATAAAAAGCTTGCTGAATGGCGCCGTTTTCGAGCGAACGAACCAGGGTTTTGTTCTGATCAAACCCCGAGACTAAGCGGGTCGTTTTTTCGATGGCAGCAAATTCCTGTTGCAGGGCTGCGGCTAAGGGCGCAGGGGTATTGTGGGTTTTGGCTTCTTTATCATCGCCAACGCCTTTCATGGAGACGAAGGTCGTACCCACTGCGTACAAATCGTCCGCCCTTTTGTGATGGCGGTCGTAATGCGTTTCTTCATAAATAAAAAGGGCAACCAGCATGCAGCAGGCCAGCCCAACGGACAGCCCCATCATGTTGATGGCTGCCATGCCTTTGGATTTCCATAAGCTGCGCAAGGCGATTTTGAGATAACTTCGGTACATACCTGAATTATTGTGTCGGGAATTGCTTACGAGTGCTGATAAGTATCTGTCTTTATAGTCCGATAGCTGCGTTACACTCGACCCCCAAAACGGTCATCCCCTCCGGCGGGCGGGACTCCCATTTTTGGGGTCTTCTTGTGCCTTGCTCTCGAACTCTAAAGAGCAGACACCGAACTAAATAGGCAGATACTGATAACTGATCGTACAATCCGCATGCCACGAATTCAAATAGCTAAAAAACAGTAGTTTACAACTCAAATCAATAAAGCAAAGTGTCCGAATTCGGACAGGCAGCGTGCGAAGGCGAACAGGTTTTTTTCGTAATTTTTGCGAATGGCATTGCAGGCAAGCTTCAGTTTGCACCAAAAAAAATCCCGCTCTCCTGAAAATCCCGTAGCTTTATAAGCTTCACAAACGCAGCCTATTGGCCAAAAAAACAGTATCTTATTATTTAACAAAACCATATTCAATGAAACAGTCAATTACCCTATGGAGCTTGTTGTGCCTGATCGCAACGCCGCTCATTTCTTTTGCCCAAAATGGGACCAACAACCGACTTTTGTTTACAACAGATCTGAATGGTCAACAGGAAGTACCTGATGTTACGACCGATGCACGCGGAATCGCAACGATTCTTGTTTCGGAAGACCGGACAACCATGAGTGTTCATGCCGTTTTTAGCGGCTTGAGTGGGCCTGTTACCGGGTGCCATATTCATACCGGAGTGGATGGCGTGAATGGGCCTGTTTTCGTCAATTTCAGCAACAATGTTACTGGAAACAGGCTGCGCGCAGAAATTCCCATCCCAGCCAATTTTTTGAGCAAGGCTTTCAAAAATGAACTGTACCTGAATGTACATACCGCCCAGAATCCGGGTGGCGAAATACGCGGCCAACTCGGTTTGAAAACCGAAAACCTGTACGCCATTGTGCTTGCTGGCGCCAATGAAACACCGCCCGTAACGTCCACCGCTTCCGGCGTTGGTTACCTGGCGCATTCGCCCGGCAATTTTTTCATGCGGTATGTGATTGAATACAACGGGTTGAGCGGCCCCCTTACTGCGGCGCATTTTCACAGTGGCGCAGCCGGCGTTGCAGGGCCGGTGGTTGTGGGATTGTCGGCTGGCGTAACCAATACGCTTGTCGGGACATTAGACCTGACCTCGCTTCCGGTGGATTTTTTACAAAAATTGGATAATGGCACGTTGTATGCAAACCTTCATACCGCGGCCAATCCGGGCGGGGAAATTCGCGGACAATTGATTCCGCTCGGTCCAGTTGCTTTTGCGGCCACGCTGAATGGCGACCAGGAAACCCCACCGGTGACTACCTCGGCCAACGGCGTCGCCATCGCAAGTTTGAATGCCACCCTCGATTCTGTCTCTTATTATGTCGGCGCCAATGGGCTTACGCCAACAGCTGCTCATTTTCATACCGGACCAGCGGGTACAGCCGGGCCGGTGTTGTTTGGTTTGCAAACGACTTCGATGCCCAATTTTTACACTGGAAAAACGGCTTTAACCAGCGCAGCGGTCACCAACTGGCTCAATGGCAGTATCTACGCCAATATCCACACTGCTGCCAATCCGGGCGGGGAAATTCGCGGGCAAATGCAGCCTTATCTGCGCCGCGTCTATGCCTTCGATCTCTGTGGCGAACAGGAAACGCCCCCCAATGCCTTAGCCGGACAAGGGGCAGCTTACATCACAACCGATTTGCTCAATACGCACCTGGAATACCGGTATATTGTGGAAGGTTTGAGTGGCCCGGCCACCGCAGCGCATATTCACGATGGCGCTTTCGGCGCGGCTGGTCCGGTATACCTGCCGGTATTCACACCTTCGCCCGTAGGCAGTGGTCAATTCCCAATTACCGGCGCTGATGCGGTTAAACTGGAATCGGGCGATACTTACCTGAACATCCATACTGCCGCTAATCCGGGCGGGGAAATTCGCGGGCAGGTGCGCCGTCAAATGGCTTGTTCCGTCAATGTTGGCGTGTCGGAGCCTGCGGCAGATATTCTGTCCGTATACCCGAATCCTGCGACTGAACATGTTGACATACAATTGTATGTAAAAGAGCCTTTTGAAGGGCAGTTGATCCTGATGGAACTGAGTGGAAAAACCATTTTGCTAAAAAATCACAAAATGGAATTCGGCGCGCAGCAGTTGTCTTTGGATTTGTCCAATTTGCCGGCGGGCATGTATTTTGCGCAAATCAGGTCTGCGCAGCATGGTTTGGTGCGGGCGTTTAAGCTGGTTAAAGCGTAATTCGTGTCTGTTCTTTAGAGGTCGAGAGCAAGGCATGCGAACATGAGTCATCCCGAATTTTAGGTTGAGGTGCAGCGCACCAATTATCTTTGTAGACCAAGGGAATCAGGGGTAGAAAGGTGCATCGCACCGCAATCTTGCAATGTTGTGGCAAATCGTTGTTACGGTGCGCTGCACCTAAATGCACCTCCTATGATCAATATCTACAAATTTTTTGGGTGCGCTGCACCAGTGTGACGCCCAAATACAGCAAATTAGGACAAAATTTGCCTAAAAATTCGGGATGACTCATGTTTTCATAACACAACTATCGGCCTATAAAGACAGACACTTAAAATTTAATCCCTACGCTGGCACTCAGCATGTTATTCCTGCCCTCGGAATCCTTAAAGAATTTCGACAGGCCAATTTCGTAGTTCACATCCACGGTAAAGAACAGCACGTCGAGGCCGACGCCCACATTGGCGCCCCAGGTCAGGCGGTTCATATCTTCAATATCCAGGTCGAACGAGGGGCGTTCTTTCACATTGATGACATAAGCCGGTACGATACCGCCTTTTGCATGCAAGCCAATCAGGCCGCCTTTTCCGGTGAGTTTGATGCCGACGTTAACCGGCAAACGCACGCTCTGGATGGTCGTTTCTTCGCTCAGGTCTATGTCGTCCGGTGAGTCAATTTCTTTGAACAGCCGCGCTGTGACGCTGTAATAATGCAATCCCGGATTCAGAAAAACCACGCCTTTGCCAACGCGCAGGTCGAACCCGGCATTCCAGCCGGCGCGGGCTTCGGCGTCAATATCCTGTATTTTAGTATCGAGTGCGGAGAGGTTAACCCCCACTTTCGGGTTCACGGAAATTTGTGCAGCCAAAGGCAGCGCAGCCAATCCGAAAAAAGCAATAACAACAGATGCAATGACGATTCTCATAACCTTGATGTGATTTTGTTGAAGGATTCAAACTTTTCAACGCTTGTTCAAAATCTGAACAAGCTCGAACCAAAACGAACCCCAACATCAAAACTGATGTGAAGGAAGATTGAAAATCGAGTTAATGGGAGGTTAAAGTAGCGGGTATTCAATTCCCCCTAAAAAACCTTCTCATACAATTCCCGCTCTTTCTCCTCCAGATCAGGTTGTCTCTGATCCAGAATTTCAAACACATTTTTTTTGATGGTATGCGCGATGTCGCCCGTTGGCAGGTCGTTGCAATCGAGGCCGAAGGGGTCTTCGATCTCTTCGCCCAGCAATTCCACGCCGAGCAGGGCGAAGAACAGCAGCATCGAAAGCGGGATGGTTGAATAATGGAAAGTGGTTAACAGCGCGAAGGGCAACATCAGCGCGTAAGCTGAAATGAAAATTTTCAGGTAAACCGCATAAGAAAACGGGATCGGCGTCTTTTTGATGCGTTCGCAGGCGCCGAGGATATCGAGCAGCGATTCCTGCTGTGCCTTGATGTTGAGGTAATCGCCTTCGCTGAGGTCGCCCCGACGGCGACTTTCGGCAATCCGGTCAAAAATCTCTAAGGCAATCTGATTGGGAATATGGTCTTTCGCCTCGTAGTTTGCCTTTTCGGTTTTGGATAAAAAAATCAATTTGTCGAGCTGGACGCCGTTGCGCAGGTGCTCGACCAGCGCAATGCAAAAGTTGGCAATGCGCACGGCCATAAAGTGGCGAACTTCCCGGTCTTCTTTCGGGAACATGGTTTGGACGTAAATCGCGAGGTTCCGGCTGTTGTTGACCAAAGCACCCCATTGTTTGCGCCCCTCCCACCAGCGGTCGTAGGCAGAATTGGTGCGGAAAACGAGCAAAATACTCAACATCACACCGAGCAGAGAAAATACGCCCGTGTTCATGTTGATTTCACCGACCCAGTTGAAATAGTCCGTCACGACACAAATCACCGTGGCGTACAATCCAATACCAATTACGCTGCGCACAATGCGCACCATCGTCCAGCTCGTGGCCAAGTGGCGGACGTCGCCGAACCAGTTTTGATTGGTCTTATAGTAAATCATGGTTGTTTTAAATTAAATTTCAGCTAAATATTCGTGCGTAAATTTAATGGCCATCGCCCCTTCGCCCACAGCAGACGCAACCCGGTTCATGGCGCCGGAACGCACGTCGCCGGCGGCAAAAATCCCAGGCTGGCAGGTTTCCAGAAAAAATGGTTCCCGCGTGTGTTTCCACACTTTTTTATAGTTGGGATGCTGCCGCAAATCGCGCCCTGTGTAGAGGAACCCCTTTTGATCTAACAACAAGCGGTCATCTAACCACTCCGTCACCGGGCGGGCGCCGATAAAAATAAACAAAACGTCGGCGGGTTCGGTATAGACCTCCCCGGTTTCTGTGTTTTGGATGCGCAGGGTTTCCAGCCGTTCGTTGCCATCAGCTTCTACGACCTCCCGTTTGCCCGCCACTTCAATATTCGGGATGCTATTGATCTGGTCAATCAGGTAGCTCGACATGCTGGAGGTCAGGTCTTCCCGACGAATGATGATGGTCACTTTTTCAGCAAATTGTGAAAGGTAAACAGCCCCCTGCCCTGCCGAGTTGCCGCCGCCTACCACAAAGACTTTTTTGTGCCTGCAGGCCTGCGCTTCCGTCATAGCAGCGCCGTAATAAACGCCAGCGCCGGTGAACCGTTCAGCGCCTCCGGCAGGCAGCCTCCGGTAATCCACACCCATGGCGAGAATGATGCTTTTGGTGTTCACCACACTGCCGTCGGCGAGGGTTAGTTTCTTATAATTTCCCTCTATTTGAATACTTTCCACAGATTGCGGTGAAACGAACTCGACGCCAAAACGGGTGGCTTGCGCCAGAGCGCGCCGGGATAAGTCAGAACCACTGAGGCCATTCGGAAAACCGAGGTAGTTTTCAATCCTTGAACTCGTCCCGGCTTGTCCGCCCGGCGCCCGCCGTTCAATCAGCAAGGTCTTTAGCCCCTCCGAGCCGCCATATACGGCTGCAGCCAAACCGGCAGGCCCGGCGCCTACAATGACGACGTCGTAAAGCGCTGAAGCAGCCGAGGTGTGCAAGCCTAATTTGCCGGCCACCTCCTGCAAAGTAGGGTCATAAAGGATGCTGCCGTCTTCCAGCAGCACAGCAGGGAGGTTTTTCGCATCTAATCCACATATACCCATCATTTCCAGCGCAGTGGGGTCATTTTCGACATCTAACCAAAGAAAAGGAAAAAGATTGCCTGCCAAAAAATCCTTGATGGCGTGCGATTTTGGCGAGTAAGGATAACCCAGCACCCGGATGCCTTGAAATTCGGGAATAAAATTGTTTTGCCAGTCATCCAACAGGTCGTTCAGCACAGGGTAGAGCTGCTCAGTGGGCGGATTCCAGGGTTTCATCAGGTAGTAGTCGAGCTGTACGTCGTTGATGGCCTTGATGGCCGCGTCGGTATCGGAGTAGGCGGTGAGCAACACCCGCTTGGCTTCCGGAAAAAACGGTCTGGCTTTTTCCAAAAAGTCAACGCCCTGCATCTCCGGCATGCGCTGGTCGGAAAGGAAAAGCGCCACCGTTTCGCCCTGCTTTTTTAGCTCGGGCAGGGAGTCCAGCACCTCGTTGGCCGAGGTGGTACTGATGATGCGGTAGTCGTCTTTATAAACTGCCCGCAGGTCGGCTTTGAGCGAACGCAGGACCTGTGGGTCGTCGTCAACGGAAAGGATGATGGGTTTTTTATCAGCCATGGTTTGGTGTATATTAGGATTTAACGGACGGGCAGCATGTTTCGCGGGCTTTAGTCCGCCGAGAAATATTTTTAGGCGGACTAAAGCC
>JBJXFD010000107.1:0-18893 GCA_046153985.1 Saprospiraceae bacterium | reverse complement strand
AGGTCTGGGGTTGTGTAAAGAGTCCGTTGTGGAGGGAAGAAATGAGCGGATAGGTTAGCTTTGTAATTGCAAAACGAAACAAACCGTCCCCGCTCATGGCAACAAAAATAGGAAAAGTCAAGGTAGTATTGCATAAGAAATATGATCAGTCGCAGGTAATGTTATTACCGGTAGACATGAAGAGTTTGATAGGAGAGGATCATATAGTGCATATAATAGATGGGATAGTAGAGGAGATGTCGCTGGAAGCATTGAATGAGTACTACCGAGGAGGCGGGGGAAGTACGTATCATCCCAAGATGATGATAAAGGTGTGGCTATATGGCTATTGTGAACGGATATACACGACAAGGCGTCTGGCCAAGGCGCTGCGGGAGAATATCAACCTGATGTATTTGTCGGGTCAGCAGTATCCGTGTTTCAAGACCCTGAGTGAGTTTCGGGGGAATCGGATGCAGCAGATGATAGATGTTATTTTCAAGCAAGTGCTGTTGGTGCTAGTGGAAGGGGGGTATATAGATTTAGGAGATTTATATGTTGACGGCTCAAAGTGGGAAGCGAATGCGAACCGTTATAAGCGGGTGTGGAAGAAGAACACGGAACGCTATAAAGCCTCTGTGGTAGAACGGATAGAAGACCTGTTAGAGGAAGTAAAGTTATTACAGCGGGAAGAAGATGAAAAATTCGGTTCATCCGATTTGAAGGAAGTAGGCCAGGGAAGAGAATTGAAGGTCGTGCTGAATAGCGCTCAGGTGAATGCCCATTTGGTTCATCTGCAAGATTTGATGAAGGCAGAATCAGAACGTGCGCAGGGGGACAAGAAAAGAGTAAAAAACTTAGGTCGTTTGAGTTCAAAAATAGAGGAGGAAGGTGAAAAATTGCTCAAGTATGAGGAGCAGGAACGGATCTTGGGCCAGCGCAACTCGTACTCAAAAACAGATGTGGACGCCACGATGCTCAGGATGAAGGACGATCGGTTGCTGCCGGGGTATAATGTGCAGCACTCAACAAGCAAGCAGTATATTGTCAATTATACCCTGGCACAGAATGGCTCGGATAGCCCCACACTGATCCCACATTTGGACAAAATGAAGGAACGTTTTGAGGGTCTGAAATTACCTGTTAATCTTGATTTTACGGCTGATGCCGGCTACGGTAGTGAAGAAAATTATGCTGCTTTAGAGTTGCGAGGTATGAATGCCTATGTCAAATATCCTTTGTGGTATCAAGAGCAAACGGGAGAGTTGCTCAAAAAGAAGTTTAGAGCAGAAAATTGGTCTTTTGATTCCATAGCCGACACATACACCTGCCCCAATAATCGGAAATTGATCTTCACCGAGCAACGACAGGTCTTTACCATTAACGGGTATGAAAGAACCGTACGGTTGTATACCTGTGAAAGCTGTCAAGGTTGTCCTTTGGCCAAGGACTGCAAAAAAAGTGAAGACAAAGCCCGCACAGTTCAACGTTCTCCAAAGGGAGAAGCATACAAGCAAAAAGCAAAAGAATTACTCGATACTGACCCAGGCAAGGAAAAGCGATCTAACCGATCCATTGAAGTGGAAAGCCCCTTTGGTGACATTAAGTACAATATGCAGCACGACCGATTTGTACTCAGAGAACTTGCTAAAGTCTATGTAGAGTATGGGCTTTTGGCCATCGGGCATAATCTTCGCAAAGTCTATTGCCTCAAATCTGGAATTTGGGAGGATTACTATGCCCAAAGGGCTGCTCAAAAGCAGCAAAAGGGCAAAAAAGGGGGGTAAAAACCCGCTTTTTTACCCTTTTGGCCTAAAATCGTACTCACAAGCACCCTGGAGGGCTGTGTTGAAAACGCATACTGTTTTTTTGACATAACTGCTCGCGGGATCAGCAAGAGCCCCTGGCGGGACTCTTTACACAACCCCGACCACAGGCTTGGCATTTTGAACACTTCTCATTTCACCTCCCCCCAAACCCTTGCCTTTACAACATTCAAAAAATGTCGGTCATAAGTGACGACCACACTCCCCGTTTCGATGGCTATGGCCGCAATCCAGATATCGTGGGTGGGGATAGGAGTTCCTTTTCGTTTCAAATCCAGTTGCAGGTCTGAAAAAATCTGAGCGGTTTCGTTGGTGGTGTGTTGTATGCTGACGCCCTGTAGTTTCAAAAAATCCTGCAATAAGGCGTTATTGGTTTGTTCCCGTGCGCCATTTTTGAAGCCAAATAGCAATTCTGCCAGGACAAAGACGGGGACAAACACCTGTTCGGCGTTTTCTATGGCTTGTTGTACGGCAAGTTGCCCTTGCATCAGCGCAGTATAGGCGTTGGTGTCTAAGGCTATTTTTTTCATGACCACATTGCTTCGTCTACCTTTTCAAAAATCGCCTGCGATTGCTCAAATGCAGCAGCTTCTTCCGGTGTCCATACGCCGACGAAAGCCGATACATCCCTTTTGGGTTTTTCGGGTGTTGGTTCTTCTAATTCCAACGCCTTTCTGAGCAGGTTTTTCACCACTTTGTTCTGGCTCAATCCAGTTGTGTGCGCCATTTTTTCAATCGCGGCTGCGATTTCATTTTCGATGTTGTGGATGGTCAATGACTTCATGGAAGCGGTATTTAAAATAAGAACTAATAGTGAACCATTTTGGTTCGTATTTTGAACCAAAGTTAAGCATTTTCTATAATTAAGTATTGCTTTGCATGTTCTTGTTTGGATGTAACGGCATGGCGGCTGTTGGGCGACCGCGAGGGTCGCACCCTACCGTCTATCGTCCACCCGCGATATCTCGGGGCAGGCTGTCCACCGTCCACCGTCTCCCGTCTCCCGTCTCCCGTTTTTGAAGGTCTGCCACCTGAAGGTGGCGACCACTACTTCAACTCCTCCCGGCTCCATCTTTGCCAGGCTTCGAGGTAATATTCAAGCAGTGTGGGGCGGTCTAAGGAATTTGGGCGAAGGGAATCAACGGGCAACAGATCCGGTTCAAAAAGGAACAATTTTTGGAGGGTGGCCGGATTCAGAAATTTGGAAGGCACATCAATGCTGGCCTGCCGGGCGTCGAGCGGGAAATTTGCTGCGGCAATGAAACCCCAGTCGCCAAAAGAAGGCACGTAGGCGTGGTAGGGCAGGGTATGCGAAAACCCGCCGTCCCGGATGGAGGCTTCGATGCACCAGAATGCATCGCGGGTGTGGAATGGACTGGTGGCTTGTGTGACAAAAACGCCGTTGGGGGCCAGGCGGCTGCGGATGAGTTTGAAAAATTCGCTGCTGTAGAGCCGGGACAGTCCGTCGTTGGAAGGGTCGGGTAAATCGGCGATGATGAGGTCGAATAACTGTACATTATTTTGCAGGAAAACGAACGCGTCTTCCGGCGCCAGCTTTACTTTGGGGTGGTCGAGGCTGCCGCCGTTCAGCTCGCGGATTTGGGGTGTTTCGCGGGCAATGCGGAAGACCTCCGGGTCAATGTCTACAATGGTAATGGCTTCCACATCTTGGTATTTGAGCGCTTCGCGGGCAGCCAGCCCTTCGCCGCCGCCAAGGATCAGGACCTGTTGCCGGTAAGGCGCCAAACTCATGGCCGGGTGTACCAAAGTTTCGTGGTAGCGGTATTCGTCCACCGAAGAAAACTGGATGACGCGGTCAATGTACAGCCGCAGGTCGCCCCCGCCCTCGGTGAGCACGAGGGTTTGATAAGGAGTGGTTTTGACAAAAATAATGCGGTCTTTGTAGAGGCGATCATTCCATTCTGTCAACAGAAAATTCGATCCGGCCAGCAGGCATACAAACAGAAAAAACACAGCTCCGGAAGCAATCCAGTAAACCCGTCTTCGCACATTGGGAATATGGGGGCCAAAATGCCATAAATTGATGAAAGCGAGGAAGATATTGATGCTGCCGAAAACCACGGAAGACACAAAAACCCCAAACCAAGGCAACAGAAAAAACGGAAACAGAAGGGTGGCAATGAGCGCGCCGAGGTAGTCGAGCGACAGCACGTTCGACAAATTGACACCAAGCGGGTAGTGTTCTTTCATGAGTTGGGTCAAAAAAGGCACTTCTAAGCCGGTGAGCAGACCAATGAGTAAAATCAGACCAATCATGATGCTGTTGAACCCTGCGAAGCCGGTATGGATGAAAGCTACATACAACAATGGAACGCTGATGCCGCCTACAAAACCCAGCAGGATTTCCGTTTCGATGAAGCGCCACAATAGCTTCTGATCGAATAGTCGGGAAAGGTAAGAACCGACGCCCATTGCAGCCATGTACAAGCCGATGGTGACAGAAAACTGGCGGATGCTGTCGCCCAAAAAATAGCTCGAAGTGGTGCTGATGAGCAATTCGTAGATGATGGAGCAAAGCCCAGCAATAAAAATTGTGACGATGAGAACCGCTTTTTCGCGCATGGATCGTATTTGAGGTGGATGGTGGCTTTTTTGTTGCCACAGCACAAAAGTCGGCATTGTCCGTCGGGAATAAAAGCAGGGTGGTCGCATTATTGCTCCGTGTGGTTGATTTAGGCAGCAATTATCCTTATCTTTGTTAGATTAATCGTTCCCCATAAAAGTTTTTTTCTATGACACCATTCAAGGCTTTTTCCCGTAATGCTGCTAAGGCACGGGTTTTTATTGCAACCCTCTCTGTTTCCAGCGCGTTGTTGTTGGCAAGCTGCGGAGGTTATGAAACCGAAGAAAAGGTGCTGCTCACCAAAGGGTTGGTCACTGAGGTAGAAGAAGTGAGCGCCGGCGAGTACAAAATCACAAATGAAACCGCTATTGACGATACTTCCGGAAGCCAGGTCATTGCCACTCACCTCAGCGGTAAAATAGATACCCTTTCCATGCAGGAAGTTCGGCAGCAACAACATCAGGGAGGCTCCAGCTATCATTCGCATGGCATGGGCAGCGCGTTGATGTACGGCATGATGGGCTATTACCTTGGCCGAAGCCTTTCTTCGCCTGTTAATCCGGGCGTGTACCGCAATCAGGCCACGTATAACCGCGTCGCTTCTTCTACCGGTAGAACCATTACCAATTCAGCAGTGCGGACTACCGTTCGCAGGCCATCCAGTGGTTCCAGCGGTTTTGGTTCAGGCAGATCAACACGTTCGTTCGGTGGATAAACGCATTTTATTTACAGCAGACTTACCGACGAACCACTGGAAAAAATTAGGCCTCCAGTGGTTTGTCGGAAAAGATATGGACTACCTCACAGACGAGATGCTGGGGGTTTGGCCCGAAGAAATTCAAGCCTATAAAGCTGCCAGCGACGAGTTGTACGACTTGTACGAACGCGCAGCACAACACATCATAGACAAGCGGCTATGGCATCGGGTCGGCATTCCTGCCAATGCGGTGCGGCTCATTGAGCATACCTGGGAGAACCGCCACCAGCATGTACACCTTTACGGGCGTTTCGACCTCGCCGGGGTCATTGACGGGAAACCCGCCAAATTGATCGAATTTAATGCCGATACGGCCACGGTCATGCCTGAAACGACGGTGGTGCAGCGGGAACAGCTCAAAGCGGCCAATATGGCAATGGATCAGCAGTTCAACCAGTTGGATTTGTACCTGTCGGCGCAATTTCGCAGGCTGGCAGAGCGCAATCCCGACAAGGTTCCGCAAATATTGTTGAGCACGCTGGGTCACGAAGAAGACAACCTCAACGCGGATGTCATAGCAAGAGCGGCTGTCCACGCCGGGTTTGGCGTGCGCCATACGCCTCTGGAAAAAGTAATTTTTTCGCCGGAAGACGGCATTTTCGTTCAGATTGGCCGCGACGAATACCTGCCTTTCGATTTCTGGTTCAAACTCATTCCCTGGGAATTCATTGCTTTTGAAGAACCGGCATTGATGGACATTCTCATCAAAATTGTCCTCAACGACCTGGCGGTTATCGTTAACCCTGCCTATACCATGCTTTTCCAATCCAAAGGCATGATGGCGATTTTGTGGGAATTGTTCCCCAACCATCCACTGCTGCTGAAAACCACGGTTTCGGTGCAGGATTTTCGTGGAGAGGCGTACGTTCAAAAAGTGATTTTTGGTCGGGAAGGCGAAAACATCAACATCTTAGACGAGCACAACCGCTACATGGGCTTCAACAAAGGGGATTTTGGCAATTTTCCGTCCATTTTCCAGGCTTTTGAAGAATTGCCTTCCGATAAAAACGGGGAATACTACCAAGCGGGCGTTTATTGGTCGGGACAAGCGGCAGCCCTCTCTTTCCGCCGCCGCGACGGCTACATCATTGACGCAGATTCAGAATTCATCAGCCACTATATTTTGGAAGCATAGGCGTCCAGCAATTGCGCGTCTCCGCGATCGAACGGCCGGACAACCATGCGCGCTGCGCCAAAAGCCGTTTTCAAAAAATCCAGGGTTTTGTCTGCCAGAAGGGCAGCGTCACAGGTAAACAAATCGAAGGCGGCAAACCCGTGTTCCGGCCAGGTATGAATGCTCAGGTGGCTTTCCTGAATGATGACGATTCCACTGACGCCCCAGGGGGCAAACTGATGAAACCGCGTCTCCACAATGGTCGCGCCCGCCTGGATTGCTGCATCGCACAAGGCTTGTTCCACTTCCTTCACCCCGCGCAGGCGTTCCGCCGGACAACCGTAAAATTCGACTAACCAGTGCTTGCCGAGGGGTGCTTTTGTCATTTCGTTTTCCATTTATTCCGATGGCAGGGTCAGGAGCACTTCCTCAATCCGGCGAGTGGTGCAGGCGATAATTTTGAAGCGGAAGTCGCCCCAGAAAACCTCTTCGTCTTTTTCGGGCAACTTGGCGATGATTTCCAGAATCAAACCCGCTAAGGAATCCGATTCGCCCTTTACTTCATCAAAAGTGGAAGTGTCCACGCCGATCACCCGGCACAGGTCATTGAGCAAGGTTTTGCCTTCAAACGTGTAGTTGAAGTCGTCAATTTTTTTGTAGATGACTTCCGGTTCGTCGTCGAATTCATCTTTGATGTCGCCGATGACTTCTTCCATGATGTCTTCGAGTGTGACAATGCCCGAACTGCCGCCATATTCGTCTACTACAATGGCCATGTGCAGGCGCTTGCGCTGAAAATTCTTCAGCAAATCGCTGATGCGTTTGGCTTCTGGCACGTAGAGTACATCGGACCGGACTAAATTTTGCCACGCAAAGTCCGATGGTTCGTTGAGATAACCCAACAGGTCTTTTACGTACAAAATGCCTTTGATGTTGTCAAAATCTTCCACATAAACCGGAATACGGGAATATCCCGATTCCTGGGCAACTGCGATGACCCTTTCGTAGTCGCTGTTGAAGTCCAGCGAAACCACGTCTACCCGCGAGCGCATGATTTGCTTCACCATCACATCGCCAAACTTGACGATGCTTTTCAGGATGTCAATTTCTTGCTTGCCGGCGACGTCCTGGCCGATGACCGTCAGCGTGATGGCTTCGTCAATTTCTTCGCGACTGGCAACGGAGTTGGGGTTTGCATTTTTTGCCAGCCGGCGTTCCACAAAACCAGTCAGGGTAATGAGCAGGCTGGTGAGGGGGCGAAATGCCCGGATCAAAATCAAGAGTGGCGCAGACATCATCCGGGCCAGTTTAATGTTGTTCGAGCGGGCGTATACCTTTGGCGATACTTCACCGAACAGGACCAGCAGAAACGTCACGCCCACCACGGTAATCATAAAACTGATGAACGAGGACAGGCTGATTTTAGAAAAAATATGGCCCAATCCGAAGGTGTTAATGAAGGAGGAAGACCACAAACCCACGGTTTCTTCGGAGAGGGTGCGCTTGAGTACAAAATCGGAGAGCAAAACGATGCCGATGTTGACAAAGTTGTTGCCTACAAGGATGGTGGCTAACAACAACCCCGGGTGGCTTTTCAGCTTGAGGATGCGTTTGTCGGCCGGGCCGCCTTCTTCTTCAATTTTTTCAAGATCGGCTGGTGCGAGGGAAAAATAAGCGACTTCCGAGCCGGACATCAATGCGGAAGCGATCAGCAAAAAAACAATGCCCAACAACCCTAAGATTACCTCGATTGAAAAAACCGGGGTTGCGGAGAGAAAGATGAAACTCGAATAAAGCCAGCTATCAGGTTCAGTTTCCAACGAGATTTGAAGTTAGTGAAACCATGCGATTGCCCGGATTTTAAAAGGGCAAATCGTTATCGGAGCCCCCGTCGGGCATGGGCGCCACCGGCGGAGGCGCATCATTGTAATTACTGCCGGGTTCATCTGCCTGTGAAGGGAAATAGCCGCTGCTTTCTTTTTTAGCCAAAGAGCGGAAATAATTGGCTACAACTTCTGTGATGTAGCGGTCGTTGCCGTCCTGGTCTTTCCAGGAACGGTGGGTCAGTTTACCTTCGATATAAACTGGCATCCCTTTTTTGAGTTGCGCTTCTGCCCTTTCGGCTAAAGTGCGCCATACTACAATATTGTGCCACTCGGTTTGTTCTTGCCAGGCGCCACTTTTATCTTTATAACTTTCGCTGGTAGCAATCGTAAATTTTGCCACTACAGCGCCATTTTCCAGGCGACGCACCTCCGGGTCTCTGCCCAGATTGCCGATCAGTATAACCTTGTTGACCATAGTCTATGCCGGTTTGTTTGTTTTCGAAGGGATGCTGCGGGGCATCAAACCAATCTTAAATATAAGGAATTATCCTTCAGGTAGCCATCTATCACCTTTGGAAAGGCAAAATTATTCAAGTTTTTTTGTTCCACTGCTATAAAGGGCGGTGTATTTGGTAATTGCTTCGTTTTGAGCTCGATTTCAAAAAAAAGGGCAGCCACTTTCTGGTGGGTCAATACCTGCCGGAACGGCCCTGCGATTTGTCGCAAAGACCAATCGTGTTCTCCAATGAGTTCCTGCCAGAGGGGCTTTTGCGCCAAGCTTGTCGGATCATCGGTGAGGGCTTCGCTTTCGATCATCGGGAATTCGTAGAGTTGCTGCCAGATGTCGGAATCCGTTCGTTTCCGGATCAGGGTTTGCCCGCCGGCGCGCAGCACTAAGTAATGGAAAAAGCGGTCTCGCTTTTCTATTTTTTTGGATTTTACGGGCAACTGCTCCACGCGTTTTTGCTGAAAAGCCTGGCAATCGGGCGACATGGGGCAGGCACTGCACTTGGGGTTGCGCGGCGTACACCAGGTTGCGCCGAAGTCCATGATGGCCTGGTTGTATTCGGCCGGGTTCGCTACGTCCAACAGCTCTCCGGCATGGCGTGCGAACAGCTTTTTGCCTTCTGTGCTGTCGGTGGGCAGGGCGATGCCGAGGTAGCGCGCCAGCACGCGGAATACGTTGCCATCCAGCACAGCGTGCGGCAAATTGTAAGCGAAGGAGGCAATGGCGGCGGCGGTGTACGCGCCCACGCCTTTGAGTTGCAGCAGGCCTTCGTAAGTTTCCGGAAATTGGCCACCCAATTCCGAAGCCACCATTTTTGCAGTGCCGTGCAGGTTTCTGGCCCGGGAGTAGTAGCCGAGGCCCTCCCAGAGTTTCATGACTTCGTCTTCGGGTGCGTTGGCCAGGGCTTCCACAGTGGGGTATTTTTCGCGAAAGCGCTCGAAATAGGGCAGTCCCTGCTCCACGCGGGTTTGTTGCAGGATGATTTCAGACAGCCAGATGGTGTAGGCGTCGGGGTGGTCTTTCCAGGGCAGGGGACGGGGGTTGGCCTTGCGCCAGGCGAGGAGGCGTTGAGAGAAAGTAGAGGAATCCATGTACAAATGTAGGTATTGGAAGGTACGATTTTTGACTATTTTGGAAATGTGTAAAGGATCGCTTAAATTTGGAGGTAATAATGCCGCATTGTCATACAAATTCAAAATATGAAAACATTAGTGTTGAATATACCGGATAGCATAGAGATAGACGATAACGAAGCGCTTATGGCAATTGCTTCCCGTCTTTATGAAAAAGGAAAACTATCTCTTGGCCAGGCAGCTGATCTTGCCGGGCTTTCCAAACGGGCATTCATGGAAGTTTTGGGAACTCATGGCGTTTCCATTTTTAATTACTCACCAGACGAGCTTGATCGGGACATAGCGAATGCGAAGCATTATCATATCTGATACATGAACGAAATCCACGCTTTCACCGGGCGCATCAGAGCTTTAATCGCCAAAGACGATCTGAAGGAAGCTCTCCGTCAGCTCCGGCTGCTGCTCGACAACAGTCCTGCATTAGACGAGGTGATGCACCAATCGGCGCGGCTACAGGACATTCGCAAACAAATCCGGATGGGGAAGATGGACGACGAGCAGGCGAGCTTGGCCCACAGCCGCATCAATACAGGCATAGTGGAATTGCTGCGGGAGCTCGAATCGCCGGAGGAAATCCAGCCAGCTTTTCGGGCGGAAGTAGAACGAGCGGCGGGGGTGGTGAATAGTAAAAATGTGGTGAGTGGGTCAACGATACAGGCCGGCGAAAATGTGATTATTGGAGATGGAAACGTCATTCAACAAACTGTTATTACGTATGCGGGCGGACGTAAAATAGACCCTGCTCTCACCCCGAATCCTTTCCAGCCGGAATATTTTTTGGGTCGGGAAACTGACCTGCTCAACATCCGCGACAAATTTTTTTCCGGCGAACATTTTTTATTGTTAGTCAATGGCGTGGGCGGTGTCGGCAAAACCGCCCTCGCTTCCCGATATTACCAGACCTACCAGAATGATTATACCCACACAGCCTGGGTGCTAAACGAAAAAAACATCACCAATGCCCTGTTGCTGCTTGCTGCACCGCTTGGCGTGCAGTTTGAGGAGCACATGAACGCTGGTGAAAGGTTAGAAATCCTGCTCAAAGCCTTAGCCGATCTTCCAAGGCCATGCCTGCTTGTGATTGACAACGCCAACGAATCCGATGACCTCGAAGCCAACTATCAAAAACTGAGGCGCTGCAGTAATTTTCATCTTCTGCTTACCACCCGCCTCACTGCGCTTGCCAACGCAGCTACTTATCCCATTGATGGCCTGCCCGAAGCGGAAGCGCTTCAGTTGTTTAAAAAATACTACCCTCGGTTCAAGCCGGAAAAGGAGGAAGCAATTTTTAAAGAAATCCGCACGGCCGTAGACGGTAACACCCTCGTTGTGGAACTCTTAGCCAAAAACCTGGCGCTGTTTAATCGGTTCAAAACGAACTATACTCTTGCCGAACTGCTGGCCGACCTAAGACAAAAAGGCTTGCTTCAGCTCACACAGTCGCAGGAAGTGGTCACCGATTACCAGAGCAAAGCTGGCGTCATGCGTAAAGAAAAACCAGAGGCCATTATTTCTGCCATGTATGACTTGGGTGACCTTCCAGAAGAAGATAAGGCATTGCTCTCCATTTTTGCGGTGTTGCCAGCGGAGAGTATTCCGTATGAAATGCTGGAAGCACTGCTGCCGGGTATTGAAAACTTGGACAAGACCTTAGGATCATTAGTTCAAAAGGGCTGGTTAGCCGAGCAGACGGGTTTGGTAGAGTCAACTCGTGGTTTGGAATCAGAGCCTGACTTACTCGAAGCTGAACATGCGCATTTCAAATGTAGCCCGGTAATACAGGAAATTGTGCGCCTAAAAAATCCTGACTTGCGCTACGATTGCCAAATTTTGGTGGATGATTTGATTGAAAAATTAGATTACGAAGAGGGGACGGGTCGTCTGCTAAATGTCACAGGTAGCGAAGCGTTGGACTTTGTCCGTTATACAGAATCGGTCGTTTTAAACTTGCCAGAGCCTACTACATATATATCGAAATTGGCAGACCGTGTTGGGTCTTTCCATAAGGCCACGGGTAATTTAGATCGTGCTCTTTATCATTATCAAAGAAAGGTTCAATTCGATGAAGCGCTTTGTGTCTTAGAACCGGACAAGCTAAATTCCAAAAGAAGCTTGGCTATTTCGTATTCCAAACACGGTTCAATTTACTTTCATCTGCGTATTTTTAAACAAGCCATTGATTTATACGAACTGTCACATAAAATATTTAAAGAACTCTACGAAACCTATCCCCAATTCAAAAACGAATTGGCTATTTCATGTGAAAGACTTGGCGATTCATACCTTAAATCTAATAATTTCGAGGATGCTCTGAATTTTTTCACACTATATAATCAGTTGAAAGGAGAACTCCATGAGTCTCATCCACAAGATTTGGACATCAAAAACGGCTTGGCTATCTCTTATGGAAAGCTCGGAGACATTCATATCGCGCTCAGAAATTGGCCACAAGCTTTGATTTTTTTTGAAAAATTCAATTCTTTAAATGAAGAAGTCTGTGAAGACGACTCTCAAAATATGCATTACAAAGACATTTTAGGTGTATCTTTTGAAAAACTTGGTGACATTCATCTGGCTCTTGGTAACTTAGATCAGGCATTGATCTTTTTTAAACGAGCCAATGATTTAGCAAAAGAACCCTATAGCAAATCTCCTCAAATTGCTCCTTTCAAATTCAGATTGGCTACCTCCTATGCGAAGCTAGGAGGATTTTACAAAGATCGAGGAGACAAAACTATGGCGAAATACTATTTAGAGCAAAGCTACCCCCATTTAAAAGAGCTATCAGAAACAACTTCTTACGCCGAATACAGGGAAAAATTTGAATGGGTCAAAAACGCATTGAAGGAGCTGAACGAATAACCTGTTCGTTCCCTGAAGA
Organism: Saprospiraceae bacterium; assembly: GCA_046153985.1. Lineage (GTDB taxonomy): Bacteria > Bacteroidota > Bacteroidia > Chitinophagales > Saprospiraceae > JABWAJ01. Next base: position 6,285 of record JBJXFD010000107.1, on the reverse strand, counting down.
CTTGTTTATATTACACATTTACTACAAGTAAAAACCTATGGGTTCCGACATACGAGTCCTTTTTCCTCAGGAACTTGCTTTTGCACTCAAGATGGAAGGGCAGGAGTTAGCGAGTGAGTTACAGCGTTTGTCTATCGTCAAGTTATACGAGTTAGGTAGGCTGTCTTCTGGCATGGCAGCTAAGTTGCTGGACTGTTCCAGGCTGTCTTTTTTAGAAATGGCTGGCAAGTACCAGGTTTCTATTTTAGGAAATCCATCTGCTGAACAACTTCGGGAAGACTTCGAAAATGCCTAAAGTTGTTTGCAATACAACGCCCATCCTGTGACGTCCTCGTTGCCCATCACATTGCGTTATTATGTTCGGAGCTGTGGAACTTTCAACTTTTTCAAGTACTTTCACGTTCAATAAAAACAATGGAAAAAGAACTCAGCTTATCAGAAATCAAGGCGCTTTTCCCAAACGAATGGGTGCTGCTTGGCAACCCGGTATTCGATGACAGCAAGCTGACCGTGCTTGCGGGTATTCCTATTTTTCATAGCCAGGACAAAAAAGAAGTATGCTATATTGGCAAAGATAAAACTTCTGATTATCAAAAAATTACCTTGATCTACACTGGAATACACAAGCCCTCACGAAAAATTACAGGAATTTTCAAGCGCGTCAAACAATGAAATTTTACTTTCAACGTGATGACGAAGAAGGCTTGATTATCGTCAGCGTCACCCTGGACAACAAGTATGAACTAAAAATGGCGCTCGATACTGGTGCTACCCACACAACGATAGACAGCAATGCCCTTTACCTTTCCGGGTATGCTTTGAAAGACAACATTGGGACCGTGGAAATTGAAACTGCCAATGGCATTATCGAAACAGAGGTGTTCGAAATTCATGATTTTACCTCTTTAGGCATCTCCCGAAAAAATTTCCCGATTCAGGTATATGATTTTTTAGCACATGGCATCTTTTCCGAGTACAATGGCTTACTCGGCCTTGATTTCTTTGAAGACAAAGACTTCTGCATCTCATTGGTTCAAAAAACAATCGAGATAAAATAACACCTTCCAAAAACTTAGTTTCAAAACCAAACTAAGTAAACCTTTTTTCCTACCTTTGCGTTGTCAAAGTATCGTTTACGTCTCAAAAACAACGCACCATGACGGCATTGGCAACCGCAGCAACAGCCTTAGATAGAAATGGTTATTTAGACCTCGAAGTAGACCCCTCTCTCGACTTGGTTGCTGAAATTCAGCGGCTGAAAAAAGAAAAAAATGCGGTGATTCTGGCGCATTATTACCAGGAATCCGAAATTCAGGACGTGACCGACTACATCGGCGACAGCCTCGGGCTTTCGCAGCAGGCAGCCAAAACCGAAGCCGACATCATTGTGTTTGCCGGGGTGCATTTTATGGCGGAAACGGCCAAAATCCTGTCGCCGCACAAAAAAGTGCTGCTGCCCGACCTCAAAGCCGGGTGCTCGCTGGCCGATTCCTGCCCAGCGCCGTTGTTCCGGAAATTCAAGGAAAAATACCCCGACCACGTGGTGGTGAGCTACATCAACTGCACCGCCGAGCTGAAAACGCTGACGGATATTTGCTGTACCTCTACCAATGCCGTACACGTCATCAACAGCATTCCGGAAGATCAAAAAATCATTTTTGCGCCCGACATCAACCTGGGCCGCTACTTAGTGAAAAAAACGGGTCGCGATATGGTGCTCTGGAACGGATCGTGCATGGTACACGAGATTTTTTCGGCTGAAAAAATCGCCAAACTGCGCGTCCGCTACCCTAATGCGCTCTTCATCGCCCACCCCGAATGCGAAACGCATATCTTAGACGAGGCGGATTTTATCGGCTCCACCACAGGCCTGCTGAAATTCACCATCGCCAGCGAAGCAACCGAATTCATCGTGGCCACCGAAGCGGGGATTCTCCACCAGATGGAAAAATCATCGCCGCACAAAACCTTCATCCCGGCGCCGCCTGAAAACAACTGCGCCTGCAACGAATGTCCGCACATGAAGCGCAATACGATGGAAAAACTCTACCTGTGCATGCAATACGAATTGCCCGAAATCGAGCTGCCGCAGCGCATTATTGATGAAGGGCGGTTGTGTATTGACCGGATGCTGGATATTTCTGCGAAAGCGGGGCTGGTAGGATAGTTAGCAGTCTTTCAGTTAGCAGTTGGCAGTTTTGGTTGTACTCCTGATGAAGGTTTCGTTTCCTAAGAAGTTGGCAGTTACAGTGCCAACTGCCACCTGAAAGACTGCCGACTGTCCTCAATACGCTCTTTCATCCCGCTTTTCCATATAATTCATAAACGCCCGGTTGACCACCCGATTGCCGCCGGGCGTGGGGTAGTTGCCCGAAAAATACCAGTCGCCGTTGTTGTTCGGACAGGCTTTTTGCAGGCCTTCTATGGTTTGAAAAATGACTTCTACTTTGGGTTTGATGCCAGGAGGCGAAACGATTTCGGCAATTTTTTGTGAAACCTGTTCGTATTCAAACTGGTCGTAAAGGAATTTCACCTCGTTCACAATTTTATCTTTGGGCAGGTCTTCCTGGGCTTTGCAGCGCTCGTAGGCTTCCCACATCAGGTCTTCCTGTCCGGCTTCTTTCAGCAGGCGCACCAGCGCTTGAAAAGCGACAAAATCCTTCATTTTCGACATGTCAATGCCGTAGCAATCGGGATAGCGGATTTGCGGCGCAGAAGAAACCACAATGATTTTTTTGGGACGCAGGCGCGCCACAATTTGGATGATGCTGTCGCGCAGCGTAGTGCCGCGCACGATGGAGTCGTCGAGCAGCACCAAAGTATCCTTTTCATTTTCAACGATGCCGTAGGTGACATCGTACACGTGCGACACCATTTCGCCGCGGTTGGCGTCGGCGGTGATGAAGGTGCGGAGTTTTTCGTCTTTCACCACCAATTTTTCCACGCGCGGACCCATCGCCAGAATTTTTTCAAGCTTGGCCGGTTTGATCTCGGCGCCCATTTTCAGGATTTTTTCCTGTTTGACCACGTTCAACTCCTTTTGCACGCCTTCCATCAGTCCGAAAAATGCAGACTCTGCCGTGTTGGGTACAAAAGAAAAAACCGTGTGTTTGAAATCAAAATCGGCCGCCTGCAATACCTTTTTGGCCAATTGTTCGCCCAATTTTTTGCGCTCCAGGTAAATATCGCGATCGTTGCCCCTGGAAAAATAAATGCGCTCGAAAGAGCAGGCAGCGCGGGGCATCGGCTCCGTGAATGGCTTTTCTAAAATCGTCCCGTTCTTTTTGATGATGAGCGCGTGGCCAGGTTTCAGCTCGTGGATCTTGCTGATGTGGGCGTTGAAAGAAGTTTGCAAAGCCGGACGCTCGGAGGCGACCGCCACAATTTCTTCGTCCTTATAATAAAACGCCGGACGAATGCCCGAAGGATCGCGCATCACAAAAGCGTCGCCGTGCCCGATCATGCCGGCCATGACGTAGCCGCCGTCAAACTTTTTGCTGGCGCGGCGCAGCAGGCGTTGCACGTCGAGGTTGTCGTAAATCAGGTCGTTGATCTGGATATTGTTGTAGCCGTCGGGTTTGAACCACGTGTGCAGGCGCTGCACCTCGTCGTCTAGGAAATGCCCGATTTTTTCCAGCACCGTCACCGTATCGGATTTTTCCTTGGGGTATTGCCCCAGGTCCACCAACTCATCGAACAACTCATCCACATTGGTCAGGTTGAAGTTGCCGGCTAAGATCAGGTTGCGCGAAATCCAGTTGTTTTGGCGCAGAAAGGGGTGGCAGGTCTCGATGGTATTGTCGCCGTGGGTGCCGTAGCGCAGGTGCCCCAGCAGCACTTCGCCCACATAAGGTTTGTTTTCTTTCAGCCAGACCGGGTCGTTCAACTGTTCCGGCGGCAGCTCGTTGAAGTGCCAGTAGATTTGATCGAACAGGTCGGCCAAATAGTTGGAGGCGTTGCTGCGCTTGCGGCTGATGTATTTGGTGCCTGGCGCCGGGTCGAGTTTGATGGTTGCGAGGCCGGCGCCGTCCTGGCCGCGGTTGCGCATTTTTTGCATCAACAGGCGGAGTTTGCTCAGGCCATAGAGGGTGGAACCATATTTTTCCTGATAAAAATCGAGGGGTTTCAGCAGGCGGACTAACGCAATGCCGCATTCATGCTTAATGGTATCGCTCATGTATGTTTTTGAAATGAAGTTGCAAAGGTACGTTAAAAACACTTACTGAAACGGCAGGAAGGCGCGCATAGTTTTGCGATTTATGAAGGAAAAGCAGCAAGTTGCTATCTTTGTCCTCCCTATCCAAATAGCGGAAAAATGAACAAAAAACATTGGATCAGCCCGGATCACCTGGGCATTGAAGCCGTTATGTCTAATATGGCCGACGGCTCAACGCTGCATCTTTCGCCTGAAAGTGCGCAACGAATCAACCGTTGCCGCGATTTTCTCGAAGCTTGTCTACATAAAGAAGATCAACTGCACTACGGCATCAATACCGGATTTGGATCGCTTTGCAACATCCAGATTTCTCACGCGGAGATCGAGGCGCTGCAACAAAACCTCGTGCGCTCGCATGCCTGCGGGGCCGGCGATGAGGCGCCTACCGAAATTGTGCGCCTCATGCTTTTCCTGAAAGCGCAAAGCCTTGCGTATGGCTATTCGGGGGTTCGCGAAGAATTGGTTCAGCAGCTTTTAAAACTTTTTAACCACGGCATTACGCCGGTTGTGTACCAATTGGGATCACTTGGCGCGTCGGGCGATCTGGCGCCTTTGGCCCACCTGAGCCTGCCGCTCATCGGCGAAGGCGTGGTCTATTATCAACACCAAAAAATGAAAGCGGCGGAAGCCCTCAAGCTGGCCGGGATTGATTCGGTAACCCTGAAAGCCAAAGAGGGATTGGCCCTGCTCAACGGCACCCAGTTTTCTACTGCGTACGCGGTATGGTGCGTCCATCATGCTAAGCGTTTGTATCGCATCGCCAACTGCTGCGCTGCGCTGTCTATGGATGCGTTCGACTGCCGGTTGTCGCCTTTGGATCACCGCCTGCACGACATCCGCCCGCATGCCGGGCAGGTGCAAACGGCTGCGGAGGTGCTGCAATTGCTGGAAGGCAGCGAAATTGCCGGGCAGTCCAAAGTGAACGTTCAGGATCCTTATGCCTTCCGTTGCGTGCCGCAAGTGCATGGCGCCAGTTGCGACACCATCAACTACGTCGCCTCCGTGACCCTGACGGAGGTCAACGCGGTAACCGACAATCCGAACATCTTCCCCGAAGAAGGGGATATTCTTTCCGGCGGGAATTTTCATGCACAGCCGCTGGCCCTTGCGCTCGATTTTTTAGCCATTGCTTTGGCCGAACTGGGCAGCATTTCGGAAAGGCGTACTTACCAGTTGATTTCCGGGAACCGGGGCCTGCCGGCATTCCTGATTGCCGATCCGGGGTTGCATTCCGGCCTCATGATCCCGCAATACACGGCAGCGTCCATTGCCAGCCAGAACAAACAACTTTGCACCCCCGCTTCCGTGGATTCGATTGTGTCGAGCAACGGCCAGGAAGACCACGTCAGCATGGCCGCCAATGCGGCTACCAAAGCCTGGCGGGTGGTCAAAAACGTAGAAACCATCCTGGCCATCGAATGGATGACGGCTGCGCAGGCCCTGGAGTTCAGAAGGCCTGCACAGACTTCGCCGGCACTTGAAGCCCTGTTTGCGCAATACCGGGAAGTGGTGCCGAAATTGGATGCGGACCGGATTCTTCAGGAAGATATTGCGAAAACGGTAGGGTTTCTTCAGGAGCATTTTTGAAATCCTATCCCTGAGGCTGCTGTAAAGCTTTTTTGAACAGGTCCTGAAAGAAATTAACCCCTAATTGGGTCATGCTGTTAGCCGCAAAAGGCGTTTTGCCGCCGTCTTTGTACCAAATGTAGTAAACGCAATTGTTGTTTAAGTAAAAATCGCCTTCCAGTGCGTTGCGACCGGCCACCTGAAAAAAGATCCTGCCTTCCGGTTTGCAGGCATTGTTGATCATCGGCACGTCTCCGGCGATGTGCTGGATGGTAGCCTTGACCGCGTTAGGATCATTTTGGCTGACCGCTATACTGAGGTTGTAAAACACAAAATCAATGTAATCACATTTGGCCCAAAGCATTTCCAGCGTGTCTAACGCAATGCTGGGATAAAGCGCGGCGCCGGCAGGCGTTGTCGGAGCAGCAGGTTCCTGGGTTTCTTTTTTTGGCGCTTCCTGGCAGCCAAAGAGCACCATGGTCGCGATGGCGAATAAACAATAG
>JBJXFD010000104.1:0-4682 GCA_046153985.1 Saprospiraceae bacterium | reverse complement strand
CGGGAAATTTTGTTTTATACTTCGTTAGATTTTTTCACCATAGCTGCCGGCTATGTTTGCAAAATCTGCCTCGTCTAAAACAAAATTTCCTCGCTCTCGCTCGATCATGGAAATTTGAACATGCTCTAAATCTCTATCATAATCATCTACCACTTCGCCAGTGATTAGAAGTCGGTCATCTCTAAATTTGGAAATATTAATTTTTAAAGAATTGCTCTTTTCTTCTGTTGTTATATTAAAAGTGCCTTCCACGCCCTGAAAGCCTTCTTTGCTGACAATGTAGTGAATCTCACCTATTGGCATGGACTTATCAAAAAAAGCCTTGCCGTCGCTGCCTGTCGTCTTGGTTGCCCAACCGGCTTCTTTAATAATTACCGAAGCCGTTGCTAACGGCTTGCCAGTTTCACTTTCTGAAACAAAAACAGCCAATGATGAAAAACTTTGAGCCAAACATTGCGTTGCAGTTAAAATAGCAACCAGAATAGAAATTGAAAACTTCATATTTTAAAAGTTAATTGGTTCTGGCGACTTTTCCCGCCAATCAATTGTTTCAGTTTTAGATTTGTTATGGTTTGAAAACGTAAGTGTTGACTGCCAAAAGGTTGAGGTTTCGTCAAAATAACCCTCTAAATGAAAGCTTCCGTTCTGTTTAGTCTTAACATGCTTCACTATGCAGTTCGGGCAATAAATTTCAATATTGGCAATTCCCTTTCCATTTTCGTCTTTTACTATGGAAGAATAACTGATTGATTTTTCCATTTGAATTTTCACAGGTTGTTTTACGGTCTGTTGTTCCTGCCGAGCTATTTTTGCTTCCTTGTTTGAAGTGATTGAATTATTTTGAGTATCATCTATTTGCTTCTTTGGTTCTTCTCCGTTGATAATTTTATGTATATTTAGTTCATATCCAGCGACTATTTCGTTAAGCCTGTCTCTTTTTTCTTTTTCATCAAGCGATTTATCCTGACAGGCAATTTCATAATAGGCACAGGCGATGCTTCGATAAAAATTAGCATTTTGGGTAATTTGAGGGTTAGAACCTTTTATTTCCTTGTAAACTTCTTCAATTTTCGTTTCCGAGTTCGAATAGGAGCCTGAAATGCTTATTTTAGCATCCACTGCTTTTTTGATTGCCGCTTCAATATCACTTTTTGCCTCAAATCCTCTTTCTTTCTCAGCGGTTTGTGTCCCCTCTTCTATTTTAATATCTACATTTTCAGGTATTGGGCAGGAACAATGATTAGAGACCTCACTGTTGCTATTGCACGCAGCTAACAGTAAAAATAGAAATGCTATTAGACTTGTTCTTTTCATTTTTCTTTCATTTTCAATTAAATAACCAAACGGCTGAACAGGCCAGCAATAGTAACCATTTTAGCAAATTCGGCGGTGTTAATTATTAAAAAGATACTTGTCAACCTTATTGTTCATCCAATTATAAAGATTGTAATAATTCAAAGCTCTTGTCTGATAACCTTTTTTAATATTAGATCTAAAGTCTTTTTTTAATATATTTAAACCTTCTTCATTTAGCTCCTTTGATAAAATTGTATTATTCTTAAGAAATTTTTCAAAATTTTCAAGTATTGGGTAAAAGGCTGCCTCTTTAAACGTCTCTTCCGAGAAGAACCAAGTAACTAGCAGTTCATCAAAATTTCTAGACAAAAGAAATCCTTCTTTAACTTCTAGTTCATTTGAAGACATAAAAGGGGTTAAATTTGAAAATACAGTTGACAAAATAAATTCCGGGGTCAATTCCTCCTCATCATATTTTAAGGGAAAATTGAACTTTTTACATAACTTAATAAATGAACTTCTTTGCTCCTTGTATTTTGCCATATCTCCCTGCTGCCGGGAGGCAACCATTAAAAATGGTAATAACCCAAGTTGAAAAGATGAATATTTTCTACTTATTGTATCTAAATATAGTTGCAGGCATGAAATTTTAAAATCCTTGTAAACCGTGTTGGTTTTTGATACTGGCACAGTTTCAGATATTTTGTGATTCCCATCACTGCACTTTATTTCAAACCTTATAGAGGAAGCGTCAAAAGGAGTTTTGCCGAGGGGAACTATAAATTTATAGTTCCCAGAGGCATCGGATTTAGTTGTTCTGGTCATATCCGCAATCCTGATTTCAATTATAACTCCTTCTAAATCATTATTATTATCATCCACTATTTCTCCAATTATTAATAATTTTTCGTCCTGGAACTTTGAAAGCTTTACATTCAGAGAATTACTTCTTTCTTCCGTAGTGATATTGAATGCCCCCTCAATGCCCTGATACCCTTCTTTACTGACAATGAATCGAATTTCACCTACCGGCATAGATTTATCGAAAAAAGCCTTGCCGTCGCTACCTGTTATCTTGGTTGCCCAACCTGCTTCTTTAATAATTACTGAAGCCGCTTCTATTGGCTTTCCAGTTTCATCATCGGAAACCAAAACAGATAATGAGGAAAAATTTTGACTCAAACATTGTGTGACTGTTAAAATAGCAATCACAAAAGAAACTGAATATTTCATATTTTATAAGTTAATTGGTTCAGATTTACCTTTTATCTTTGGAAGGCATTCGTATTGACTGCCAATCAACATAGACCAACAATTCACCTCCTTCCGGTAAACAGCAAAAAAGCAGGGTATCGTATCACGGTTTTCTGTCGTGGTCCTATTCAGGGTTTGCTTTGCAAGCACCAAATTAATGCTTGTTTTTTATCAAGCAAAATATAGATGCGAAAAAAATCAAACGCATCCTCCTTGTATCATGAGGGTGTCCCTCCAGGGAAAGCCCTTACTTGCTCCCGGCGAAGCTATCGGACGATAATGTTGTGGCGAGCAAAGAAGATTTTGGAGGGTATGCTCTATGCATTTGCCTGGAGTCCTGCTGGAATTTAGCCAATTGGTCATTGCTCCTGATTTCATCTTACTTTTTGACCCAAAAACTGTCTTTCCCGAAGGGAATCTCAAAAAGGCCTGTCGCCATAATGCGCCCTGGTTTTCAGGCCTGAGAATTGGAAAGCTAACGGGCAGAGCCTTTATCTGAGTTTAGGTTGGCTCCTCGGCTCGCCGCTGATTTTTGCCTGGTTTTCAAGTCTAATGCATCGCTGTATCTGGCCATTGTTCATTATCAACCTTCGCAAAGATTCCTGAAAGGCAAAAATAGGCGCCCTCACCCGCAACCCAGCCCACCGCGAGCCGATACGCCTTTCGGGGCGCTGTATGGCGACTCCATGCGACAAGCTTGCGGGTTTCAATGCGGATGGAAGGTGTTTGATTTAGGGTTCAAGGAGGGGGTATTTTTTTTTGGAAGGGCAAGAGCAAGATTTTGGGGGTAGCTCGCGAGCGTCTCTGACGCGATGTGGATTGTTGGCAAAGCCTGTCCCGAAATCATCGGGGTCTCTGACTTGCGTTGATTGATTTTCTGTATAAGTATTTGATTAACAACAAATTGAGTCGTGTATGTTTCTTCAAAAGTCAGAGACTTGCTGACAATGTGCTTCAGGTCAGAACTTGTCCCGCCCAAAGCGGGAGACCTTCGCAAGCGACCCAGTATCATATTTAGAGGTAGGATAGGAAGACTTTGTGCCAGCGGGTGGCCAATACAAAACTGGTTATCAACAACTTCGGCTGGAGTTTCTGGGTTTGCCGAACAGCGTGGCAAAGGTGCTGGTTGATGGTAAAGAAACAGCCTTTCAAACCCACGCGGGCAGGGTAGTGGTGGCGCTGAAGGATGGAAATTTTGGGGAGGTGGTGGTTGAAGGATAGGCCTTTGTTTTACTTTTTCCGTCCATGCTTTCATCGCTGTAGGTGAACCATTCTATAAACCGGGTGGCTGATCATCCAAACATTTTTGCAGGTTTGGGAAACACCGCTCATCCCGACCGCGGTCGGGACGGCAGACAAGACGCGACGGATTGCAAATCCGCGCGAGCAATGATGTGTTTTATAAAATCCTGAGGAACGAACACGCTGTGCGAGTGGAGAACAGCCACACAAGCTCTAAGCTTCAGTTTCTTTTTTTTACCTTTTTGAGAGCATCCTTCTCTTCTTCCGTTACCAACCTAAGCGGAACTTTAGCAAACTTTCGCTCCAGGTCTATTTGTCCATTCAAGGCATCATAAGATATCATGTTAACCGTATCTACTGTTGACACCATCTGTACACCCTTCCAACTTGATGGGTCGGATTCATAAATTGAATCGACAAACGTTCTTAAATCACGATATGACAATACGACAACATCTGATTCCTTCAAATTCATAAACGGAGGATTTTCTTCGTATTCTTCATGCCAACAGTTGATCCACTTGTTGTGAAAATAGATATTGGAAGTCTCATCAATTATGAAATTAAATCCTGTATAATAGCCTTGAGGAGGAAAGGTTACACTTGAATCAGTTTTAATTATACGGTCTCTTTTTGCGCTCAACAGACTGTCTTCCCTGGAAATAATTATCTGATTTACCAGATCAGTCGAATCCTTTGATTCAAAGCAGTTGCTGGTAATAAATATGATCATGAATGTCCAAAATAAGAGCCTGATTTTCATCGGGTGCGGCTCCAATTTGATGTACATTAGCCACAAAAATAGCAAATATGGCAGCGCAATACAAATTGGAATTAGATGGCAGCGTAAGCATCACGCTGAACATAAAACCAGAGGGGAGTATGTTAGA
>JBJXFD010000099.1:0-3374 GCA_046153985.1 Saprospiraceae bacterium | reverse complement strand
CCTAACCCCTAGACGAACGGGCCATTGGTAAAATTCTTAGCGCCTTTCTTCAAAAGCGATGCAAAGATAGAATTGCTAAAGAAAAATGCAAAAAAGCATCGAAGAAAAATTGCATTTCTTTTTCATTCAGTTTACAGTAGGGGTTTTAAGTCGAAATTGGGCGTTTTTTTTTATAAAAAGTGCTGCAAATGTATTGTCTGGCTTCCTATTTTCAAAAAAAATCGAACAAAACTTGCTACTTTTGCGGCGCCTTAGCCTGCAACTTTCATTAATGGCCGTTGCTACGAACCACAAATAACAAAGCCGTTGGAAGAATCGTTTCCTTGCGGCTCCTGTTTTCGGTAATCTATTGCCAAACACATCAAATAGTTTAAGACCTATGTCCAAAAGAATTGCAATCAACGGTTTTGGCCGTATCGGAAGGTTGAGCTTCCGCAACCTCCTCAATATGCCGGGGGTAGAAGTTGTTGCCATCAACGACCTGACAGACAACCCCACCTTAGCGCACTTGCTGAAGTACGATACGGTACACGGCAAATTTAACGGAACGGTGAGTGCGGATGAGCACAACCTGTATGTTAATGGTAAAGCGATCAAAGCGCTGGCGGAAAAAGACCCGACCAAATTGCCCTGGGGCGAATTGGGCGTTGACATCGTGCTGGAATGTACTGGCCGCTTTACGGATGAACCTCAGGCTGCCTGGCACCTGCAGGCCGGTGCGAAAAAAGTCATTATTTCTGCGCCTGCAAAAGGCAATATTCCTACCGTAGTGTTGGGGGTAAATCAGGAGGTAATCAAACCGGAGATCAATATTTACTCCAATGCTTCCTGCACGACCAACTGCTTAGCGCCGATGGTTAAAGTGCTGGATGACCTGTTGGGAATTGAGAGCGGGTTTATGACGACCATTCATGCGTACACTGCTGACCAGAATATTCAGGATGCGCCGCACCGCGATCTCAGAAGGGCCCGGGCTGCTGCGGCATCCATTGTGCCTACGTCTACGGGCGCGGCAAAAGCCGTGGGTGAAGTATTGCCCCATTTGAAAGGGAAATTGAACGGCAACGCCATGCGTGTGCCGGTGCCGGATGGTTCGGTTACGGATTTTACTGTTCTTGTGAAAAAGACAGCAACGGTTGCGGAAATCAACGCGGCCTTCAAGCAAGCGTCTGAAACCACGATGAAAGGAGTTCTGGAATACTGCATAGACCCGATTGTTTCTGCGGATATTCTAGGCAACCCACACTCCTGCATCTTTGACAGCGACCTGACGATGGTTATTGGCAACATGGTGAAAGTCGTGGGCTGGTACGATAACGAAGCCGGGTATTCTGCTCGCCTGACCGATTTGGCAGACCTGGTTTAATTAGTGTCTGTCTTTATAGTCCGATAGCTGCGTTCATTTCGGCTTCGCTTCGACTACGCTCAGCCAGCAGCTCAATGACCGTTCGTTGAGCGGAGCCGAAACAAACGGACGTTGAGCGAAGTCGAAACGGCCCTTCACATGCCTTGCTCTCGAACTCTAAAGAGCAGACACTCGACTAAATGCCGAGAGCTGGGGACATTGAGCGAAGTCGAAATGACCGCAGCGCTCGAACTCTAAAGCTCAGACACCGACCAAATGAACAGTCACTAATTAAGACGCGCCAAAAGCATCAATTCTTGTAGTATGGATCTGAATTTCAACCAAAAGAAAGTGTTGGTTCGGGTGGATTTTAATGTGCCACTTGACAAGCAATACAACATCACGGACGATACCCGCATACGGGCTGCTGTTCCAACCATCCGACACATCCTTGATCATGGAGGAGCTGCGATTCTGATGTCGCACCTGGGGCGGCCGGAGGATAAGCTGAACCCGGACGGCAGCATCAATAAAGAGAAGTTTACGCTGCGCCACTTAGTCGGGCATTTGTCGGACTTACTGGGCGTTAAGGTTCAATTTTGCGAGGAGTTGGTGGGTGAAAAAGCTACAGATGCAGCGGCAGAATTGAAGAGCGGAGAAGTTTTAATGCTCGAAAACACGCGGTTTTACCCGGGTGAGACCAAAGGCGACAAGGCACTGGCGGAACAATTGGCGGCATTGGGCGATATGTATGTAAATGATGCATTTGGTACTGCGCACCGCGCGCATGCTTCCACTACTACGGTTGCGCAATTTTTCGGGAAAGACGCCAAAGCATTTGGTTTTTTGATGCGCGACGAGATCGAAAACGCCAACCGGGTGCTGAATTCGCCGCAACGGCCCTTGACTGCCATCATTGGCGGCGCAAAAGTTTCTGATAAAATTTTACTGCTGGAACGCCTGATTGATTTTGTGGACAACCTCATCATTGGCGGCGGTATGGCGTATACTTTTTTGAAAGCGCAAGGCGGAAGTATTGGCAATTCGTTGGTTGAAGAGGATCGGCTTGATTTGGCGCTGCAATTGCTCGATCAGGCCAAACGCAAAGGCATCTCGTTGTTGCTGCCCGAAGACTCTGTCATCGCTGATGCTTTTTCCAATGACGCCATGAGCGATGTGGCCAACAGCAAAGCTATCCCGGACGGCTGGATGGGACTCGATATTGGCCCGGAAGCCCGAAAGGCATTTTCGCGCGCCATTTTGGACTCTAAAACCCTGCTTTGGAATGGCCCGATGGGCGTTTTTGAGATGCCGAAATTTGCTGCGGGCACCAAAACGGTCGCTGAGGCCGTGGCTGAAGCAACCAGCAAAGGGAGTTTTTCGCTCGTGGGCGGCGGAGACTCAGTGGCTGCGGTTAACCTGATGGGATTGGCCGATAAGGTCAGTTTCGTTTCTACGGGTGGTGGGGCAATGCTGGAGTTTTTGGAAGGGAAGGAACTGCCGGGGATTAAGGCTATCGCAGAATAGTTATTGGTTAATGGTTATTTGTTATTGGTGGGGCGGGTGGTTATTGGTTATCTGTTATTAGTTATTGGTGGATTACCACTACCCTTGAAACCAGTAATTCATTAGCAAATAACCAACCAATAACCAATAACCAGTCACGCTCTTACAGGGAAGTTCCTCCTAATTCCAGAATTTTCATGAATTCTGCTTGCTCCAACGGCATGACGGACAGCCTGCCAATGCGGATGAGGCCGATGTTTTGCAATTCCGGAATACCTTTGAGGGTTTGCAGGGATACTGGCTTTTGAAATGGCTTAACCGGGACAAAATCCACGACCGACCAATCTCCTGATTCCGCTGTGGGGTCGGGGTAGTGCTCCTTTTCCACCTTACAAATTCCAACCACTTCCAGGCCTTCCCGGCTGTGGTAAAACAACACCAGGTCGCCGGTTTTCATGGCGCGCAGGTGGTTGCGGGCTGCGTAATTGCGCACGCCATCCCACATGATTTTTCCTTCCCGTTG
>JBJXFD010000098.1:0-4025 GCA_046153985.1 Saprospiraceae bacterium | reverse complement strand
TTGTAACTGCTGCAGCCTTTGCCCAGCAAAATCAGTGCGAGTCCTGCGACAACCGCGATCACAATTAATGATCTACTCATTGGATGTTGAATTTTATTTTGAATTGATAATGCAAAAATGGGGCAGCCTGTTCAATGCTGCCTGTGTACTTTCGTTCAATGGCCATGTTTTGACGACGATCTCACTTTTTAGACACTTTTATTGGTGCTTTATTTCTTTGGCGAATTGTCGCTCCCCCGCTTCGATTGCTTCCCCGAGGTGATTGTCAAAGGGCGGAATCGGACATTGGTAGCCGTCGCTGAAGGCGCACCAGGGGTTGTAGGCTTTGTTAAAATCAATCGTCATCTTTCCTGCCACGATATCGGTCATTTTGAAATCCATGTAGCGCCCGCCCCCATAAGTAGCCTCTCCGTTGGTGGCATCCATGAAGGGCAAAAACAGGTGGTCTTTGTATTGCGGCATTTTGGACAATTGCAAATTCCGGTACAGCGTCAGCTCCAGCGGCTTGCCCATCAGTTCAAATTTCAACAGCGCATAACGAACGTAAGGCTTCGTTGTGCCGGCATAGGTTGCCATGTCGAACGGCGTTTCACCTTCCAGCACCTGCACCGTTGCTTCTACCCGGTAGCGTTCATCCGGTTCGTAAAAACGCAGCGCTTTCAGTTCTTCCTTGGTTTTCAGCGGCGAGCGCTCGTTGGTCAGGAAGTCTTTGCGGTACTCCTTGCGGTGTTTTGCAAGGGATTTGGCGTAAGGCTTAGAGGCGGTTTGGGCGCACAGCAGGTTTGCGGTGCAAAGGATCAGCGCCACGAATAAACTAGACTGCTTCATACGTCTGAATTGGGTTGTGTGGGTAAAGGTAGTAAAAAATGGGGAGAAAAATGGCCTAAGTTACGTCGGCACACTATTGATGTTCTCTAAATCGTTTCTTTGATAATTAATGTACTATAAGTTGTTTGATTTTTTTTAGTAAATTTGTTGAAAAGAAAAAGGCATGAGTGTTGACGCTCAAAAGTTGGAACTGATTACCTGGATTAACAGCCTTGATGACAAGAGGTTGTTGGATCAGCTTTATGTGCAGGTAAAAAAGACGATGGAATCCAGGCAGACATATGATAGCTCCGCTTCGTCTGTTTCTGGGGAGAAGGCAACCAGTGAATCGCCACAACCTGCTCCAGGCTCGCCGCTTCAATTGCTTGAGCAGATCACGGATGCTTATGTAGCATTGGATGAGCCTGATTTGAATGCAACGCAGATTTTTAGAGATAGAATGAAAGCCAGTTTATGATAAAAAAATGAATGCAACAGGATTACGATGCTTTCCAAAAGGTTTCCAGCTTCCATAAAGGGTGGTCGTCTGCCATCTCATGTAAACGTGCCATCAAATCCTGGTAATCCTTTTGGCTAAAATTAGTCCAGTCAAGTTTGTCTATTACTATTCCTTCCTTCTTCAGGTTAGTCAACAAAATACGATCTAAAGGCGGGTGTGCCACCTTGCTGATAGCAGAATCAGGATCAACCATCACATAAACGGTTTTGATGTAGATGGCGATGATTTTGGAGACACGACCGTAGGTGGTTTTGCATTCGTTTGTTTCTTCGGACTTGTTTTTGTTCTTATCTTTTTGTTTATAGAGTTTTTCTTTAGGTTTCAAGATTTCAATTAGCTGATTAGCCATCTTTTCGTGAAAAACATCGTATTCATCTCTGGTTAAATCATTTTCCGCCAGTTCAGATAAAGTCTCCAGTAGTTTTGCCTCCTCTATCGCATCTGTTATGTCTGCTGTTTTCAAATACGTCCGCTGGGCGGCTCGCGCTGCTGTCCAGCATGCAAAGTTGTGGCGGTGTTCGGTAATGTTGTAGGTGGATAGTTTTAAAAGAATTTCTTGATTCATGTCAATTTATAATTTAAATAATTAATTTATTGTTGATTTTAAATCATTGAGTAATACTATTTCTGCTTTGTTTCCTTCTGTGTTATTGTAATTCCGGTTTTTTGCATTCAATTTTCGATAGCTGGGGTGGTAAATTACAGCAACATTAGTTTTAAAGCCAGGAAATTGCTCAAATTCAATGCCTTTAAGAAGAGATGTCTCGCGAATGTCTATGTCCCTGAAAGTAGTCATACCAATATTCTTAAGCAATATAGTTCTGGACACAAGTCCAAGTAGTTGAAATGGACGCAATCCTAAGCAAATAATTCCTTTGGGCCTTTGCATTTTGAGTTGATCAATAAATATATCCGCACAAGCAGCCAGAAAATCAGGATGCATAAATGCTGGGGAAGTTCCTACATTAGAATCATTTTTTCGGATACCCATCAAAAAATTAGTAAAAAAGCAATCATTTTCTTTTATGCCACTTTCTTTTAATAGAACTAGCATATTTCGCCAAGTGCTTGAATAAGTTTCATTACCGCCCTTAGCGTTAATAGTTTTCTCAAATCCTATTACATTATCCTGATCTTGCCCTAATATCATAAATGGTTTATCATTAGGCATTTCTTCAAGATTTATTGTTCCATTCCCACCCGGAAAGAACCCAATACCGCTGATTTTTTTACCTATTCCCTGAATATCACTTGGATATTTAAGAGTCATAATTTTTTCTCTAATAGATTGAATCGCGTTCATGACTTATAGTTATATTTAGGTATACTATTTGTCTACGAAAAAGTGGTTACTATGTTTCATGCACTATAATGAAGAGCTGATATTTATTTATTCGGTAGGCTTTCTTTCCTCAATCTTTCAACTTCCTCAACTCCTCAACCTCCCCCGTCTCCGCCACTTTCCTATCCAAAATCAACAACAACCGGCCCTCATCCTTGCCCAGCATAAATTCATATTCATCCGTAGAGAAATCAATGGGTTTGGGGAAATTCCGGAATGCATTGAGCACCGAAGCTGCCACCAACTGATTATTGCCGTACAAAGACATATTTTTTAGATTTTTCAAAGTACCGATGCTGGGTGGGACGTTTTGAAGACGGTTGTTATCAAGATAGAGGAGCTGCAGTTTTTTTAACTCGCCCATAGCAGCTGGCAATGCTTCTAATTGGTTTAGGGATAGGAAAAGGCTTCGCAGTTTTTTCAGTGATCCAATTTCAGCAGGCAGGGCCTTGAGCTGGTTGTCGCCAAGAGCGAGGAATTCCATGTTGGTTAATGCCCCAATTTGCGCAGGCAGCGCGCTGAGTTTATTTTGAGTGAGGTCGAGGCTTCTCAGGTTTTTTAGCTTTCCGATAACCGCCGGCAGCGTAGTGAACTGGTTCCCAAAAAGATAAAGTTCCTGTAAGTTTTGCAGCCCGCCAAATTGCTCGGGCAGGGTACTGAAATAGTTGCTGCCGAGGTTGAGGGTTTGCAGGTTTTGCAATTGCCCGATTTCAGGAGGCAAAGTTTTCAGCACGTTTTGGCTGAGGTTCAGCCGGGTCAGGTTTTTGAATGCGCCAATTCCTTCAGGCAGGGCGTTCAATTGATTTCCATAAAGATTCAGCGTTTTCAGGTTTTTCAAATCCCTGAATTCGGCGGGCAGGGTTTCAAGTTTGTTTCCGTTAAGGTGTAAGGCTTTCAGGTTTTTGAGGGCGCCGATTTCGGGAGGCAATACCTCCAGGCCTAAGTAAGCCAAATCCAGAAACACAAGTTGCTGCAACTGCGCGATTTCGGGAGGCAATACGCCAAGCTTGCCATCCTCCATCCAGGTTGTACGCCCAAATATCAAGACCTGCAATTGCGGATGTGCTAAAATTTCGGCGGGGAAGCTGTCCAAAGGTTTACCGCGCAGGTCGAGGGCTGTAATGAATTCATCCAGCGTCTCAAGGCTATAAGCAACCTTGTATTCATTGCCATCCGCATCAAGCAGGTATGCATCCTGATCCTTCATTACTTTGGCAAAACCCGGTTCATCAAATTGTTCCGCTTTTTCATACAGATAATCAATGACCACGTTCCCGGCTGTATCAATAAAGCCAAAGCGATCATTTTTGTAAGCCAATGCCAGCCTTCCTTCGTAAAAATAGAAAGCGTCTATCA
>JBJXFD010000068.1:0-5489 GCA_046153985.1 Saprospiraceae bacterium | reverse complement strand
TGATAGGGATGGTAAATAGTTTTACTTGCATAGTCACGCTGTATTTTAGCGTTTTCAAAAAAAAAATCGACCGCCAAAGGCGGTATTAACCCTAACGCTTGGTTGCCACAAAAAAGCACACGACACGCGCTACCGCTGCGTGTCGCTTAGCTTTTTTCCGGCAACCGCGCTACCCCCTCTTAGCTCAAAGGAAAAACCGGAAAAGCTAACCAAGCAAACTACGGGACGAACACGACACGGAAGCCAAGGTTGTCGTGGCGATAGCCGGGGGCGTCATTGCCGCGATAAGCCACGCGACAGCGCCCGGCACTGCTGCCCCAACTGCCGCCACGAAGCACACGGTCCGAGCCACTACCCGTTTCCCAGGCGCTTCCATCTGTTGGCACACCTTCGTAGTTGCTATGCCACTCATCCTGACACCATTCCCATACGTTTCCGCTCATATCATATAATCCCAATTGGTTCGGGGCTAACTCACCAACAGGATGCGTTTTGTTTTTACTGTTTTTATTGAACCAGGCATATTTTTCTAATTCGCTTTCCGAATTAGTTCCGGCCCACTTTGTTCGGTTGTTGCTGCCGCCCCCTGCCGCGTATTCCCATTGCGCTTCGCTTGGCAGACGGTAGTTTTTACCCGTTTGTTCAGACAGCCAGGCACAGTAGGCAACCGCATCATTCCAACTGACGTGGATCACCGGATGATTGTAGTCGTTACGTGGACGGGGGCTCCCATCTACTCCGCATTTCCAATTGACGCCGCTTTTGTCATTCCAACTGCCACTTTCAAAAACAAGGCTTGTCCCTTTCTTATCCGCATCGGTTTGGTAGCTCGTAGCCTGGATAAATGTTTCAAATTCCCCTACCGTCACCGGGCATTTCCCTATATAAAAATCACTAAGCGTAACTTCGTGGATCGGTTTTTCATAGTCGTGGCCATCGCCCCCCATTTGAAAATGCCCCCCTTCCACGAAAATCATATCAAAAGCAATACTGCCAATTTTTTCAGTAAAATTTTTCGATTTTTTCCGGAAAGATTTTCCGGCTATTTTTTCAAAATGTTTGGCCAAATCGTCGGGAATTACAAAAAAGACCGGGCTTAAGTCGGCCTGGTTGATGTATTGCAGGCTCACAAAATCGGCATTGTGTCCGTCTTCCAGGTCTGTTTTGAGCCTGTGGGCTATTTCGCTGCGTTTTTGTTCATCGTTTTCGCCCATCAGTTCGTGCAGCGCCAACTGCATGCGGAAGGCGGGGAATTTGCTGAGCGTTTCGTAGCGGGTATCGTTGCGCATCAGCGAGGCGACGTGTGCATTGATCTGTATCACCACATTCGGCGCTATCCATTGCTGCAGCAACTCAAAACGCAGTTCGGGCGCCATGTATCCTTTGCGAAACCAATCGAGCCGCAACAATTGGCGGATGGCGTCGGCGTGGCACAAATTCCTGTCCTGTGGCGAAAGAAAGCGACCCAATTCAAGTGTGAGTTCCCAGTTTATTTCGGGATACACCGCACAGGCGGCTATCCAGGCACGAAAAAGCGGGTCATAAAACAGGGCAATGGTTTCTAAAGGCAGGCGGGTATTGATTTCGGTTTGGTTGTAATCAATATGATGCGCCCAAAAACCAAGCGAAACCGTGGCCGCGTTCTCGCCAAACGCCAGGTGCCGCGACATCGCCTGCAAACCTTCAAAGCTCAGGGGCAGGATATTCGGAAAAACATGGGTACCTGCTTTTTCGTATAAATCCCAATTCTCGGGCGATTTAACGGGGAACCAGTATCGCCGTTGCCAATGCTTAAACACGTCGGTCCAGTTGTAAATTTGCAGGGTTTCGCTGTCAAGCCAGAGGTCGTTGCTGCCAAAATAGAGCAAAACTGCGTCGCTGTGCAAAGCGGCAACTTGCCGCAGGGTGGTTTCGGTTTTGCCCGCCTGCGCGTATAAAACCCTCGGGTCGGTATGGTAGGCGTATAGCAGCACATCTAAATTGTTGGCAACCATATTGCTGTAAATGTTTTTCACAAATTCAGCCAAGTGGTTGCGCATGGCGTTTTGCTCCACAAGAATGATGTATTCCGTATGTTTCCGGCTGAATTTATACACCGGCTCATCGAGGTTCCCTTTTGCGCTAAGCTGTTTCACGGTTCCGGCCACATCAAACTCGCGCCGTTGGGTTTCGGTCATAAACCGCATTTGCCGCAACGAGCGCAACACGCCAACGGGGTATTCCACCGGCGTCTGCGGCACAGAAAAACTTAGCCCTTTGCCCACCAACATCCCACCGGATACGTTTAAGATCAGTTTTTCGTTTTCGGTGGGTATGAATTTTTCAGCGGGTTTATTCCTGGTTGAAGGGGACGTTTTATCGCCGGGCTGGTCGGGTTTTGCGCGTTTTTTTTCTTTTTCGGCAGGCGCTGCTTCAATTTCCTGTTCAATAAAAAACCAATTATTGAAACACTGCCTGAAAAACTGCTGTTGTTCGGCGGTTTGCGCCACAACGGGCGCCAGGTAATCGGGCAAAAGGTGCAGCTCATCAGGCAACCGAAACTGCCGGATGATTTTATGCAAACAAAGATGCGTATCGGTTCCCGTTGAAAAGCCGTTGTTTTTCAGCAGGCCGATAAATTCGGTAAGCGGAAAATGCCAGCGCAGCGGCTGTTTTTCAGCTTTTGATTTTCGATTGAACCAGTTAAACGGCATATTGATTTACAACTTAATTTTCAATTCCCTGATCCGCATCCAGTCGTCATTGTCTTTGGCCAGAATGGAATAGGACGACAGCAAATCGCTTTTTTTGTCGCCGATTTTTTCGGTATTCGACAGCATTTCGGGCGATATTCCATATTGATGCAGCAGCCATGCCCACAAAATCAGTTCGGCAGTAGCCGGTTTTTTGCCCCTGATTTCTTTTTTTATGGCATCGAAAACCGCAATCAGCAGGTCCCACTGATTATCGGAATAGGGGAATTCGAGTTTCATTTTCAGGATGTTGCGCAAATGTTCGCCTTCGGGTTGTTCTATGTAAAAAAACACGCAGCGCCTCAAAAAAGGCTCCGGCAGGGCTTTTTCCGAATTGCTGGTCAGGATCAGCATGGGTTTGTAGTCTTCGTAGCCATTGTTCTGTGAGATGTCGGCATGGCCCTTTATTTTCAGTTCGGGAACGTCAAAGCGCATATTTTCGACAATATCGAGGATGTCGTTGGGCAAATCGCGCGGGGCTTTGTCAATTTCATCAATCAAAACCACCCGTTTTTTCTTTTCCCTTGAACCCCGGATGGCTTCGCCCAGCGCTTTGTAGGTAATAAATTTGTCTTCAATTTCCTTTGGCTCAAGGGGATCGGTATGGTGCCTGCTGTATTGAAAATGCGCCAGGCTGTTGTACTGATACAGCATATCGTTGGCGGATGACGTTGTTTTGGTGTGAAAAACCAGCGGGTCGCCAAGATCGAAATGCTTCGCCAAGTGAAAAGCCAGGTCGGTTTTTCCGGTGCCGGGCAATCCGGTCAGCAGCAAGGGCTTGTTGAGCAAAAGCGCTACATCCACCGCTTTTTTCAATTCATCTGAGGGCAGGTATTGACCGTCGCCCTGTTTCATCGAAAACAGGCTTTTTACGTCCGGTAGTTTTTTGTCTTTATAAAACTGTTGCATAAGCTGGTCAGTGTTTTAATTTTAGTTTATTGATTGCGTCCCGGTAAAATAGTGGCGTATCCCGTGCGGTTAAAGAAGTACGGTCGAATATTTCATCGTAGCGAATGGTGTTTTCAAGGCGCAGTTCCCCGCCGTAGAATTCATCTAAGTCTTTATCTGTAACTTTGGCCAATTTAGGCAATAAGGCTACGAGTGCATCGGAGAATCTTGTTTCAATCAACCGTTTCAATCTTTCAAAATCCGTATCGCTGAATTCAAACAGCAACACAAAGGGATATTTATTTTCGCGCTTGATCTCCCTGAGCCAAACATCGAAAAACGCAGATAAACCGGCTTCTTCCCAATCCCGAACTTTGCAGCGGGCAACGATGTGCTTGTTTTGATATTCGGTATTTAGCAGGTTGACAAAATCGTCACGCTCCGAAAAAATATTCAAATTCAGAACATCGCGCATAATGGTCTCGTAAGCGTTGCTTGCGTCCGCTTCTGTTTTAATCCAAAAGCTGTCGTAGACCCGCTTTTCTTTTACAATCTCGCTGTTTTCCCCTTGCTGCATCAATTTGTTAAAATGAAGCAATTTCAGCATTTCGGTGGCATCTTCAATAACATCCGTATCGGAATTGCCCACCACACAAAAAACAAACGCGCCAATTTGTTCTTTTTTACAAAAGGATTTAATGCATTCTGTATAATCTGTCTTTTGACCGGAGCGATCAAGCCATATTTTCAGCTTTTCGTTCTTTTGGGTTTGAATTTTCTTTAATTGTGCAACTTCTCCTACAAACTTGTACCGTATTTCGGAAATGCGCTGTACCCCTTCGGGCTTCCGAAGGGTTGTTACCCACTCTGAAAACAAGGCCCGATAATGCTGATCCAAACCCCGATTGTCGAGATAAGCCTGGATCGCCAAAATCAAATCATCCGAATTGGTGTAGTTAAAAGTATTGTTCCCAAGTTGCACACCTCCCTGCACCCCGAAAATATTCCCAAGGTTTGCATTGGTGAGCACAGTTTGTTGCTTAGCAATCAGACTTTCCAATGTGTTGACCAAATCAGCGTTCAATTTCAAAAACAAGCCTTTTTGTTCTGAAATCTGTTCCTGCAAACCATCAAGATAAGGTTGATTGGCCGAACGTATCGCGTTTTCAATAGCCTCGGTGCTATTCATGTTTATAGTACTACCCGAAACATCCTGCAGAACAAGGTTCCCATTACCATCAACGCGGATATAATTTTCTTTGTCCATGGAAAAGCTATTGTCCGGGCGTATTGAAATTGTCTCCAATGCGTACGCCGCCCGTTACATTTGAGATATTGCCTGTATTTACATTCCTGCTGTTTGTGATGATGATTTTGGCTTTTTCATCATCGCCGTTTTCTATTTTCGTGAGCATGGCTTCGAGCTCCTTTTGCATTTCCGGGTTTTCATGCAGCAATACCCGCAATCTGCTGACAAAGGCTTCGTCATAGATTTCCTGCTCCGGCTTTTCTTTTACTTTTTTCAGTTCGTCGGTTTCTTTTTCGTCAATAATAAACCAGGGTTTGATTTTCGCCCAAAGCTCACGCATGGAGCCTTTTGTAGCTTCTTTAAAATCGCCGATGATTTCTCCGGCTACTTCGTTGGTGAATACAGGCTTCACAAAGGCGTACACCTTTTTTGCCAATAGGGTCAATGCTGTTACATCCATTGTTTTTAGTTTTTTAGTTATTACGAGCTACGTTTACTAAACTTTAAAAGTCTACGGTGTGGACACAAGTCGGCGAAATGATCCACGAAGGGTGCTATGTTTCTATGTTTCGCGGGCTTTAGTCCGCCTAAAAATATGATCTCGGCGGACTAAAGCCCGC
>JBJXFD010000060.1:0-5460 GCA_046153985.1 Saprospiraceae bacterium | reverse complement strand
GTCCGTTGCTTACCGAAGGACGGGGCGCAGGTTCAAAGCCGAATATCGGCAAATTGGCCTGTGAAGAATCCATCGAAGAACTGCGCCGCTATTTGGAGAACAACTGCAAAATGTTGTTCATCACGGCGGGCATGGGTGGTGGAACAGGCACCGGCGCTGCGCCGATTATTGCCAAAACGGCCAAAGAAATGGGTATCCTGACGGTGGGCATCATTACCCTGCCTTTCGGATTTGAAGGGCGCCGCAGGCAGCAACAGGGCGGCGAAGGCCTGAGCGAATTGAAAAAATACGTGGATACGCTGATCGTCATTTCCAATGACAAACTGCGGCTTATCTATGGCAACCTCTCCCTGTCGGATGCTTTTTCGCAGGCAGACAATATTTTGACTACCGCCGCCAAAGGCATTGCGGAGATCATTACGGTGCCCGGTTATGTGAACGTTGACTTTGAAGACGTGAACACCGTCATGCGCGACAGCGGCGTGGCAATCATGGGCACGGCAACGGCAGAAGGCGAAAACCGCGCCAAGCGCGCAGTGGACGAAGCCCTGCACTCTCCCCTGTTGGAGGAAAACAACATCCGCGGCGCGCAGCACATCCTGCTCAACATCACCTCCGGTACGAAAGAGGTGACGATGGACGAAATCTTTGAAATCACGGAATTCGTGCAGGAAGAGGCCGGCAATGGTACCGACCTCATCTGGGGAAATTGCTTCGACGAAAGACTGGGCGAAAAAATCAGCGTCACGATCATTGCCACCGGCTTTGAGCAGCGCCCGAACAAAGTGGTCAACAAAGGGGCTACCGGCGCTGACCGTATTGCGGTGTCTTTAGACGACGATCCGGATCGCCAGGGGTTTTTGCAAAAAAAAACGAAACTTTCGGATATAGGCTTTGAAGAAAGCAGCCCAACGGAGCAGCCGACGACGTTCGAGTTTGACAACGTCCGGTCTTCCATTTACCAGCGCAGCCGGTACAACTACGACGAACCTGCTCCCCGGAACGATGTTCGGGATCAGCAGCAACGGGCGGAAGAGGAACGCCGCCTGCAGGAACGGGAAAACATGCGCCGTGAGCGCCTGCGCAGCAATGTTGTAAAACTGAGCAACCCGCAGACGATCAACGACCTGGAAAGCGAACCGGCCTACATGCGCCGGGGCGTCAACCTCGACGATGTGCCCAATTCTGCCGAGCCCGCTTTGTCAAAATGGACCATTTCGGATGACGATGATCCGGAACTGCGTGAGGGCAATTCTTTTTTGCACGACAATGTGGATTAAGGTTTCATGAGCAAAGCACAAAAAAATCCGGATTGCAGCGAGGTCATCTCCAAAGAAAATGAAGCTTTAAAAAAGCGGAGAGCGATCCTGTTTGGAGAAAGCGCAGCAGCCGATTTTGACAAGACCAGTTTTGGGATTGCTCTTTCAGGCGGCGGCATTCGCTCTGCCACGATCAATCTTGGATTCCTGCGCACGCTGAATGAGATCGGGCTGTTGAAACGCGCCGACTACCTGTCTACGGTCTCCGGAGGCGGGTATACGGGGGCTTACCTCCACGCCACCATCAAAGCGATTGGCAGCGAAGCTGAACGTTCCGGCAGCGCCCCAAATGCCCAGGATTGTTACGAACAGCTATTCTCTCAAGATCATATTGATCACCTGCGCTCACGGGGTGAATACCTTATTCCCGGTAAGGGACTCAAAAAAACCTTCAACCGGCTCGTACTTGTGATCGGTTATCTGAGCAGTCTGATCATGAGTTTGGTCAGCCCGGCGCTGTTGGTGCTGGTGGCTTTCAGCATTTACGGCATATTTTCAATTTTTATTGATCTGAATTCGTCCAGGTTCCACGATAACCTGACTAAGATACTCTTGCCTATCGGATTGGCCGCCGGTGGCGTTTTGGTGATTCATTACTTGCTGAACAGAATAAAAATCTATGGTTTGAATACGTCTTTGTGGTTCCACCGCGCAGAAACGTGGCTGCTTATTGCATGCGGCTTGATGGTACTGGCTTTGGTATTTTATGCGCTGGACATAAAATACACTGGTGATGGAAGCGCTTTGGGGATCTATTTTTTAATTGGCTTTGCTGCTATTTTTGCGGGGTATATTACCAACCCGAATGCCAGCAGTTTCCACCGATTTTACCGGGGACAGCTTTCGGAGGCTTTTTTGAAATTTGCCGGAAAGGGCAACCATCGCAACATCTTGTTGAAGGACCTCTTTATGGTTCCGGAAGCAGAAAACACAACGCAACAAACGACCGTCAAGCCCCACGACTACCTCAATCCTTATCCGCTCATCAACACTTGTTTGAACCTGCAGGCGGCAGAAGATCCCAAGTTTCAGGGCACGAAAACCAACGACTACTTCTTGTTGTCGCCGTTCTATTGTGGCGCTAAGCTGACTAAATACGTAGCCACGGGGGAGCATCCGGGTTATAGTTCAATGACGCTGCCCGCAGCCACTACCATTTCAGCCGCTGCACTCAACCCCGGCATGGGCATTTATTCCAACAAGGTGCGCAGTATTTTTTTGGCCTTGTTAAATGCGCGGTTAGGGTATTGGACCTGGAACCCGATGACGCGATTCAAGCACATTGGGGGGTTCCCAATCGTCTGGTGGCCTACCTATTTTTTCAACGAATTAATCTCTAATATTGGCACCGACAAAAAAATGCTCAATATCTCCGATGGTGGGCATATTGAAAACTTAGCGGTTTATGAGCTGTTGCGCCGTAAATGCCGGCTCATTATTGCAGTAGACGCGGGCGAGGATGCGCGGTTCGAATTTACGGATCTGGAAAACCTGACCATCCGGGCACGCAACGAACTGGGCATTGTCATCCGGTTTTTTGAAGGACAGGATCCTGAAGACATCATTCGCCCGAAAGCATCTTTTGGCTATTCCCGCAAGCGTTTTGCCGTAGCGGGACTTTACAAAATCTGGGAAGAATTTGACCTCGACACCGGCGCCAAAAGTAAAAAAGGCGCTCCCAAAATAGAAGTGCTCGTCAATTACAACCACGGCCCTGATGCAGCGGATGCGCCTTTTGAGGTGTATATCAAAAATGACCAAAATCCGGACGAAGAACTGTTGCAAAAAGCGGAAGCGCAAACCTGGGAAAGATACCTCCGGGAAAACCCCGACAGCACGGGGATAGAAAAATTGCGCATTGGTACGTTCATTTATGTTAAATCGTCGGTGACCGCGCCTATGGGCAAACCCAATATCGCGCCGCCTAAAGAGGAGAAAAAGCCGAACCTTTTGCAGCAATTAACCCTGCTTTGGAAAAAGAAACCCCAAAAGGAAAAAGACACAGAAAGCCTTAAATACGCGATTTACAAGTACAAAATTTACCACCCGGCATTCCCGCATGAACCCACATCCGACCAGTTCTTTGACGAAGTGCAATGGGAAGCGTATTACCAATTGGGGCAGCACATTGCCGCCGATGTGCTGGAGGGCTGCGCGGCTTATTCGTCGAAAAAACCGGAAAGCCCGGACGTGCGCCTGAACGAATTCATTGCGCATTTTGAACACGCTGTTCCTTCTGTGCCCATACCCGAAGCGGTTGTCACACTGCCTGAAGTTGCTGTGCGCGGCCTTGATGCGGTAGAGGAAATCCCCAAAGCGGCGGAACAGGCAGAAGGGCCGCTGAAAGAGGGGGATGATTATTATAAGATATAAACCGGATTATGGGCTTTTCTTAAGTACTCTGGACGACTAACTGTGCTGCTTCGAAATTTCGATTCATTAAATCTTCATTTCTGATCATAAAGTAAATTGAACTATCTCCAAACTCATCAAAAAAACTGAACCATTTGCAATAAGGAGAAACCTGCAAGAGTAACTTCCAGTTTGTGGCATCCTTATAAATCTCATCGCTATAATCCCGGTTACTGCTAATCCGTTCTGCTTCATACGCCACGCAGTTTTGAATAGAATCGGGGTAGCCCAGGAATTTATTGATTGCTTGATATTCAGAATCAGGACTCAATATTCTTTTGTAAATTGCCACCAGTGTCTCGTATTGGTAGCTTTCCTCTTCGGATAAATTCAATGTATTCAATACACTGTGATCATATCCTGGAATGTCCAAAAATGCTTGAATGTCAAAATTTTGCGCTTCTTCAGGTTGGATGGGTTTATTTATGCCAGAAATATTGGAAATTGAATTCGTATTCAATATTTTGAATTCATCTTTTTGTTCAGGCCAGCCATTTTCCGTATCTTTAATATTGATAAAAAAGGTCAGGTATTGGTTTAAATCACGACAATCAATTAAGTCTTTAAATTCGTCAAGATCAAAAGTGGCCAAATGCAGGAGCGGGATATGATTGCTTGTCGCAGGAATTTCAGTGCCGGGTTCAACTTTAGGTAATCCGACGAAATGAGAGGCATCCTCCCGATGATGGTCGTTGGGTTTCAACAATAAAGCAGGAATCGCCAGTTTTTCAATCTGACTTTTTCGGTTTGCCAATAACAGGGTAAGTAATAGCTGGAGTAGTTGTTTTTGCCCTTCGAGCGTTTTCAAAAACGCTTTATCGTTTTCCCGAAATCCTATTATTCCGCCACCTCTGCGGATGAATTCCTTCGTTGTATATTTCAAACCATGGGCGAAAATTGCATCAAAAGCCACTTCAATTCTATACCCCCCAAACAGCTTTTTTTTCCAGCTTATTAATTTTGCCTGTTGCGGATCTTCATCAATGAACAAAATTTCTTCAATTTCTTCAAAACTACCTTCTATCAAGGTTACATCTAATTCAATATTACCTTGTTCAGGATTATCAGGATGCTCACCTATGTAGCGAACAAAAGACTGGCCGGGTTTCATTTCGGACAAATCTTTTCCAGCCCATTTTACCGGCATATAGCTTACCGGTTTGTTTATTTTTAATACGATCATTTGATTTTTTTTATTAAAAAGTAAATTTAAAAAACTTGCTCGTTGTCTACTACAAAGGCTGAAATTGAAAAATCAAAGTTAGCATTTTTTAGGATTTAAGGAACGCCGCAATAATATTGTACTCGTTTCCTGATCAACCCTTTGAACGCCCCGTTGTTTTTAATATCAAAAACTGTAACTTTACCCCTATGAAAATCGCTAATCCGCTTTATGATCATGCGTTTATACTTCGCTGCAATAGGTTTTGTGCAAACCGGATTTTGCGCAAACCTATAAGGTTTTGGAAACCTTATAGGTTTAAACCTCGACGACAAACAAATGCACAAAACCTAATGCCGTTGAGTTTAAGTACCTCATGTCGAATGATCGGCTGGCACGCAAGGTGCTGTCCGTCATTTTGGACAAGGAGGTGTTGGATATGGATTTGGAGGAAGTGCCGGAAGAGTTCAAAGATGTGGCAGAATACCTTCGGCGCCCGCTCCAGGATGAAGATCAAAGGAATAAGTTGATGGCAGAAGAAGAATTAGAGCAACTGTTTGGTATGCA
>JBJXFD010000049.1:0-14845 GCA_046153985.1 Saprospiraceae bacterium | reverse complement strand
GTCCTAAAGTAGAAAAACCAGCAGTTGCCAGCGTTGATACGGCAGAAAAGAAACGTCCGGGTCGTCCTAAAGTAGAGAAACCAGCAGTTGCCGGTGTCGCTACGGCAGAAAAGAAAAGTCCGGGTCGTCCGAAAGTAGAGAAACCGGCAGTTGCCAGCGTTGATACGGCAGAAAAGAAACGTCCGGGCCGTCCTAAAGCAGAAAAATCGGCAGTTGAAAATAAAAAATCAGCAGGCCGCAAAAAGAATGGCGGTAAAACTGAAAGCCAGGACAATGCAGCTAAGCAGGTACAGCAACGTCCGGAAGTATTTCCGGTTTATTACCACTTAGAGAAGAAAATATCCAGAATGGAGAAAAAATTAAAAAAAGCGCTGAAAAAGCTGGATCGCTTGAAAAAGACTTTCCAGGGATAATTGGTTCTATTTTTAATTCAGAACACGCGATGCTGTCAAACTGATGCCATCGCGTGTTTTTTTAGTAAACGGGACACGCTCATGCTTGACACTCAGGTTTGTATAGTAGGCGCCGGCCCCGGCGGTGCTGCCACTGCATTAAAACTCAGCTACCTCGGCATTTCCTGTATTTTGATTGACAAATCTTCTTTTCCAAGGGATAAAGTTTGCGGCGACGCCATTAGCGGCAAGGTAACTACTTTGTTAAACCGCTTAGATCCGGCCATTATGCAGCGATTCCGGGCATTGCCTACCCAGGTTGGCGTGTGGGGAATTCGTTTTATTGCACCCGGTCGCCGTGAATTGCGCCTGCCTTTTGCCACTGATTATTCACAAACGGATGCGCCACCGCCCGGTTATGTTGCCCGCCGAATGGATTTCGACGATTTTTTGATTCAGGAAGTGAAACGTCGCGACAATATCCGATTTTTTGAAAATACTGCAATTGATGGCTTTGAACGCATGGGCGAACATTGGATTGTACGGGATAAAAGTGGCGCATTTGAAGTGCGCGCACCGCTGCTCGTTATTGCCAACGGGGCGCATTCGGCATTTAGCCGGAAAATTGCCGGTCACGAAAAAGACCCGGAACACCACGCTGGCGGCGTTCGTGCTTATTTCAGGAACGTTCGGCACACCGATGAAGATAATTTCATTGAACTACATTTTCTCAAACAATTGGTGCCGGGATATTTTTGGATATTTCCCCTTCCCGATGGGTACGCCAATGTAGGATTGGGTATGCGAAGCGATATCGTGAGTAAAAAGCGGATCAACCTTCGCAAAAGATTATTAGAAGTTATTGAAAGCCACCCGCCTTTTCAGGAGCGGTTCAAAGGAGCAGAATTAGTTGGTGAAATCATTGGTTATGGATTGCCATTGGGGTCAAAAAAGCGGCTGCTGACGGGCGACGGCTATATGCTGGTTGGCGATGCAGCGCACCTGATTGACCCGCTCACCGGCGAAGGGATCGGAAATGCCTTTTACAGCGGGTTCATTGCAGCCGAACAAGCACAGCAATGTATAGAACAGTCCAATTTTTCGGCCTCGTTCCTCCTGGCCTATGATGTGCGTGTTCAGCGGGTTTTGGGCGCAGAGATGCAACTGAGTTACCGCATGCAGCGGCTGATGGCCTATCCTGTAATTGTCAATATCGTTACGGCCATCATTGGCAGCAACAAACGCGCCGTGGATCTGCTCACGCAAATGTACCACGACCTGGAAGTGCGCAGAAGTCTTACCAAGCCCTGGTTTTGGTTGAAACTGTTTTTCAACAGAAAATAAAAATCAAGTCACCTAACCTCCCCAAAAACAGGGATACTCCCTCGCTGTTTTTGATGATTTTTAAAATTCGCCGCCACTTTTCTGTAAGTACCCTCGTACAAATCCTATTTTCATCCGTTCTCGAAATAAAACACCCTTTGGCCCCGGTAAGGTTACGGACGCTATATTTGAGGAACATGAACATAGGAAAAAATATATTGCTCATTGGTGCGATGCTCTGGGGAGGATGGAGCTGGGCTTCCGACACCCTGCTTTGGAACGAGCCCTGCACCTTTGCAGTGATGGGGCAGGAAACGCATGTGGCATGGGCGCCCGAGTCTGCTCAGGTATCGCCAGGGAATGTGGCAATGGCGCCTCAAAGCGCTTTTCAATATACAAAATCACCTTTTGTTTTCAGCAATGCTTATGGCCCCGTTTGGTTGAAATGGACCATTTGCAACCTCTCAGACAGCGTGCAGCGATTGCTGGTGGAGCCTTTAAGCGCCTATATTTATCGGGCAGACATTTTGGTGGTCACCCGGCATAACGGAAAGATGGCGCTTCAAAGGGATTCAGC
This sequence comes from Saprospiraceae bacterium, assembly GCA_046153985.1. Classification (GTDB taxonomy): domain Bacteria; phylum Bacteroidota; class Bacteroidia; order Chitinophagales; family Saprospiraceae; genus JABWAJ01. Next base: position 12,553 of record JBJXFD010000049.1, on the reverse strand, counting down.
TGCTTTAGAACCCCATTTTAAAAAAATGATCGCCAGAAACCGGCATTTTAAATTGTCGGTGTTTTATTTATTGCCATTGATACGGGGGCGGCGCTTCAATTCATCTGGCCGCATGCGCCCGACAACCAGTACCGCTGGATCCTGCTTACGGTTAACCTTTACCTCGTTTTTGGAATGTTTTATATTCGGGGCCATTTTTATACCCGTGAAAAATTCAAAACCATTGACGTATTGTTCAAAGGCATCACGGCTGCTGCTTTGGCGCTTTCGCCATTTAGCCTGGCACTTGCGGCGCAGCCAGGCAATTTCGCTTTCTGGATCCTGCGCCTCCATTGCGGTTTGTACATTCTATGCGCGGTGTGCATTATTGTAGTCACTTCCTACATTTTTTACCGCACCCGGAAAGCGGAGTATGTCTGGTTTATGGGGGGATTTACGCTTCACGGATTGAGTATGGTGGCCACCAATTTGCAATACTTAGGCATCGGCATTCCGGATACGCTGAATACCCTGCTGGTTCAAATCGGGTACCCTCCTTTTTCTTTCCACACCCGCGGCGGTTTTTTGATCGGCGTTGTAGTGGAAATTTCTGTGATTTTCTTTATTTCCATCAATCGCTATAAAACGGCGCAGGAAGAAAAAGAAAGGGCTTTACGCGAATTAGCTGGCCAAAAAGAAGAAAACCTGAACGCCTTGGTCATCAGCATTGAAAATGAGCGCCGGAGGATTGCGCAGGACTTACATGATCAATTCGGGGTCATGCTTTCCGCTATTCAAATGCAGTTGGCTGTGCTTTCGGAAAAGACCGATGATGAAGCGTTTAAAAAGCAATTGATTAAAATCGTGGGCGATGTGAGCGAAGCCAACCGCGACCTGCGCAATATTTCGCATAAACTAATGCCCGGCTCTTTGTCCAAATCCGGCCTCAAAGTAGCCGTTGAAGAATTAATTTCCCGGATTCAGGCAGGCAATCCGGGTTTAAATATTTATTTATACACCAATGTTGAGGTGGGCAAGTTCAGCGAAAAAGCCCGCTTGCACTTGTTCCGCATCATTCAGGAGGGGCTGCACAACATTGTGAAGCACGCCAGCGCCAGCGAGGCAAGTGTACAGTTATTGCAACACAACGGCGAAGTGCTGATCACCATTGAAGACAATGGAAAAGGTTTTGATAAAGCCGAGAAACACACCGGCATCGGCCTGTCCAATTTGAAACGCCGCACCCTGATCCTGAACGGAAAATTAAATGTTGATTCCACCCCGGGCAGAGGAACGACGGTTTCAGTTGCTGTTCCGAAAGAGGAGCTGTTTTAAAGCAGTTCCTTCACCTTCCCTAGTGCTGCATCCAACCCCGCACTATTCTTTCCGCCTGCTGTGGCGAAAAAGGCTTGTCCGCCGCCGCCGCCGTCAATGGCTTTGGCCAATTCCCGAACCATATTGCCCGCATGCAGGCTGCGCGATTCCACTAAACCTTTGCTGATGATGACCGTGAGCAGAGGCTTGTCCTGTACCACTGCGCCCAGCACGATGACGGAATCGCCGAGGTCTTTTTCCAATTGATAGGCCAATGTTTTGATGGCATTGGCATCGTTGAGAACAACTTTAGCCACCAAAAGCCGGTAATCGTTCCCGGTTTCCGCTTTGGCGACCAATTCATCTTTTAAACTGCCGGCTTGTTCCGACATCAGTTTTTCTACCTCTTTGCGCAGTTGCCGGTTTTCTTCCATCAGCGCAGCAACGCTTTGCGCGGTATTTTTCGGGTTTTTGAAAACAGCGCGAACGGCTTCGAGTTCTGCGAGTTCCGCTTTTACAAAATTGGTCGCATTTTCAGCGGTCAAGGCTTCGATGCGCCGGATGCCCGCAGCAACAGCGCCTTCAGAGACGATTTTAAACAAGCCGATTTTTCCGGTTGCCGGCACGTGGGTGCCGCCGCAAAGCTCAACAGAATAGTCTTTTCCAAACGTGATCACGCGTACCGTATCGCCGTATTTTTCGCCGAACAGCATCATAGCGCCGGTCGCTTTGGCGGCCTCAATGGGCATGTTGCGCACCTCTTCCAACGCAATGTTTTCGCGGATTTTTTCATTCACCATCGTTTCGATTTGCTCCAGCTCTTCTGCGGTCACTTTCTGGAAATGAGAAAAGTCGAACCGCAGGCGCTCCGGATCCACATCCTGGCCTTTTTGCAGGGCGTGGGTTCCCAGCACCCGGTGCAGCGCGGCGTGCATCAGGTGAACGGCGCTGTGGTTGCCGGAAGTGGCTAAGCGTTTGGCGCCATCTACTTCGGCAAGTACCGGCGCCTGGAAGTTTTGAGGCAATTTTTTTACAAGATGGATGGCCAGGTCGGTCTCCTTAAGCGTGTCTAAGACTTCGATGATTTCATCACCCACGTGCAACCAACCCGTGTCGCCGGCTTGTCCGCCGCTTTGCGCGTAAAACGGCGTTTGCGACAAGACAACCTGGTAGGCTTCCTGCCCTTTGGCCACCACCGTCCTGTATTTCAGGATTTTAGCGCCTTCAACCACCAACTGGTCGTAGCCGACAAAACTACTGTCTGATTCATCGGTCACGATGATCCAGTCGCCCACCGCTTTTTGTGCATCCGCCCGAGAACGACTTTTTTGAACGGCCAATGCTTTTTCAAAAGCAGCTTCATCCACCCGCCAACCGCGTTCGGCAGCCATCAGGCGGGTAAGGTCTATCGGGAAACCAAACGTATCGTACAGGTCAAATGCATCCTGGCCCTGGATAAGGCCGTCTTTCACTTCCAGCACGTCGAAGCGGCGCAACCCGTTTTCCAGCGTATTGAGGAAGGCGGATTCTTCTGCTTCGATGATTTTGGCGATGAGGCTTTGCTGGCTTTTGAGTTCCGGGAAGGCATCGCCCAGTACTTCAACAAGGATCGGCAGGAGCGTATGCATAAACGGAGCACGTAACTCTAAGAAAGAGTAGTAATAACGCACGGCGCGGCGCAAAATCCGGCGAATCACGTACCCGGCGCCACTGTTGTCGGGCAACTGGCCGTCCGCAATGGCAAAAGCTACCGCCCGGATATGGTCGGCAATCACGCGCATGGCGATGTCGCTCATGGCATCCGGGGCATAGCTGTAAGTATAGGTTTTGCGGCTCGCTTTTTCGATGAACTGGATCAGCGGGGTAAAAACATCAGTGTCGTAAGTGGCTGTTTTGCCTTGCAGCACCATACACAGGCGCTCGAAGCCCATCCCGGTGTCTACGTGCTTGTCCGGCAGTTGATCTAATGCGCCGTCTGCTTTTCGATTAAACTGGATAAAAACGTTGTTCCAGATTTCGATGACGCGCGGGTGATCCTGGTTCACTAATTTTTCACCGGGTAATTCGGCGCGTTCGGCGTCGCTGCGCAAATCCACGTGGATTTCAGAGCAGGGACCGCACGGGCCGGTTTCGCCCATTTCCCAAAAATTGTCTTTTTTATTGCCGTCGAGGATGTGGCTGTCGGGCAGATATTGACGCCACAAATTGCGGGCTTCTTCGTCGGAAGGCAGGCTCTCTTTGGCATCGCCGCCAAAAACCGTGGCGTAAAGGCGGTCTTTGGGCAGTTTGTAGACTTCCGTCAGCAATTCCCAGGACCAGTTAATGGCTTCTTTTTTGAAATAATCGCCGAACGACCAGTTGCCGAGCATTTCAAACATGGTGTGGTGCGTGCCGTCTCGGCCCACATCTTCCAGGTCGTTGTGTTTGCCGGAAACGCGCATGCATTTTTGCGTATCTGCAATGCGGGGCGCCGATGGGGTTTGGTTGCCAAGAAAATAGTCTTTGAATTGTACCATCCCCGAATTGGTGAAGAGCAGCGTCGGGTCATTTTTACTGACAATCGGCGCTGAAGGCACAATTTTGTGTTGTTTGGAAGCGAAAAAATCCAGAAAAGTCTGACGGATTTCTTTAGACGTCATCATTGCTTTAACAATTTTGGCAAAAAAATATTTTTTTACCACATAGTTCACAATAGGTGTTTTCACAATAGTTCACATAGGAGCTAAGCCCTCCTGTTCTTCGGGCAATGGTGGTGATTCTATATACCTATGCAGCAAAAAAAATATAAAAACAGGCCGCGAAGATAATTTAATCTTGTTGTTTTGGTTTGCGAATTCTCAATTGATGTGGTTCCAGAATCCATAAACAACCTATGGGATCATTTTCTTCGAGCGCTTTTAGTAAAAGAAGTATCATTTCGCTCATAACAGCGAGCGTAATAGGACGATTAGGTCTGACAACGATAATGCCTGGAGTCTTTTCGGCGGTAAATGGAAATCATCTCAGGCCGCTACCATCTTAATTGCAACATAGTTCTCTGCTGACATGGTTGCGCCGTAAGCAATGCAAGCCAATATATCCTTATGAGTTAACTGAGGATATTGTTCTAAAATTTCCTCTATGCTATTCCCTGATGACAAAAACTCAAGGATCAGTGAAACCCAAATGCGGGTTCCTTTAATACAAGGTTTGCCAAAACAAATCTGGGGATCAACGGAAATTCTTTCCAGGAGTTGATTCATGTGCTTTGATTGATGTCGACAAATTTAGGGTTTTACTGCAATCTTTCAAAATAACTGGGTTTCCCATCATTCCCGCCCCAACAAGTCTAATACCGCAACTGCTTCAAATACTGATAGCTAATATCCACACTTTCCAGCGGCTGGTGGTTGCGGCAGGCATCCTGTTCTACATAAAAGTGCTTCAGACCCGCAGTTTTGCGTTCTTTGAAAAGCGCTTTCCAGTCAATAACCCCTTTGCCAACTTCGGCAAAGAATTGTTCCGCTGTATTTTCCATGTCCTTTACATGCCAAAGCGGGAACCGGCCCGGGTGCATTTTAAAATAAGCAACGGCGTCTTTTTTTGCTTTCCGAACCCAATACAGATCCAGTTCCATTTTCACCAGATCCGCGTCTGTTTCTTTTAGCAGCAGGTCGTAGGGGATTTGCCCTTCCAGGTCAATGAATTCAAAATCATGGTTGTGGTAGCCCATTTGGATGCCGTAGCGTTTACACACTTCGCCGCCTTTGTTGAGCAATTCGGCCACTTTTTTATAGCCGTCCATGGTTTTGCGTTCGAACTCGTGGAGGTAGGCGCAGATGAAATATTTTTGGTTCAAGGCTGCCGCATCGGCAACGGCGCTTTCCCAGTCGTTGATCAGCGTACCGCGGCGTTTGGGATTGTCAGCGCCGGTTTGGGTATGGCCGCTGATCGAAGTCAGCCCGTTTTGTTTGAGTTGGTTTTTGAATTCAGCAGGCGTCATTCCGTAAAATTTGCCTTCCGAATAGCCGGCTATTTCCACATCCTGATAGCCAATTTCCGCCAACCGCGCCAGGGTTCGCACAGGATCTTTTTTCATGTCGTCGCGTACGGTGTACAACTGTATGCCGATGCGCCCCACTTTTTTTTGCGTTTCAGTAAGCCACTGCGGGATGCCCAATGTTGTCGCAGCCAATACCGAGGAGGAATTGCGTACAAAATTTCGCCTGTTCATGCTGACAGCGTTTTTGCAGGTGTTTTGAAAAAAATATATTGAAATATTAATACAATCAAGCACAAAAACAGCCCTGAAAATTCCCGCATCAGTTCAATATGGGGTGCTTCTGCTTTCATAGAGCCGGCGATGGTAGGCATTCCCATGCGCAGCCAGGCAATAAAACCCGGAACCAGGAAAATAGTCCAAACCAGGGTAACGCCAATACCGGCAAATAGCACAAGCCGGTTGCTGCGGCCAAAAGCTGCGAATGCGCAGACGCCCGCGACGTAACCATACAACAGCATCCAGCCCAAAGGATCGGGGTCGTTGTATTGAACGACGGCAAAAAGAAAAAATAGCAGCGCCAAAACGAGGTGCAAAATTTTCATCGCAGCGGTGTTAAAGTATAGCCTTGTTCGCGCAGTAAATTAACCACGCCCTGGTTCCCGCCTAAGTGCCCGGCGCCGACGGCGAAAAAAGTAATGTTTTCGCGCATCATGCCTTCCATAACCGGAATCCAGTTGCGGTTGCGGCGCCCCAGCAGCAGGTCTTCGTATTTGCCAAGCCCGTCTTCGCCGTCGCCCATCATGGACTGCATGCCCTGGATGTCCTGGTTTTTGTACATTTCAACCATGCGGTCAAATTCGTCATTCCCGGTGGTGTCATCCGAATTGATGGCATCCACCAGCATTTTGGCCTGAACTTTATAGGGAATGCTGTCGAACACACTCATCTGGTAAGCGGCGGTTTCCAAACCGGCGACGTCTTTTTTTTGCTCCTGCGCCATGGCAAGGAGTTCAAATTCATAAGAAGTGGTTGCCGATTCTTCTTTGCCGGGGCTTTTTCCCATCGAAGCGGCGATGTCTTCAGAGGCCAGCATGGAGAGGAACATCGGTTTGATGCGTTCGAGAAAACTCAGCGGCAGGCCGATTTTATCGAAATGGGCTTTAACCCCGGTGTATTCTTCTTCGGTGAGCAGGTCGCGCAGGGTTGTGTCGTTGTTCATGTACATTTTCATCATCATCGGCATCAGTCCGGCGAAGTCCATAGTTTCTTCGAGGTCAATTTCAAAAGCGACATGGCTGGCCTTTTTAAAAACCTCCTTAGCCTTATCAGAAAAAAAATAATCCGCCCGTGGAATCAGGTGGATGGTGCCGTAGAGGTAGGAGGGTTTCGAAAGCTTGTTGCCCTTGATTTCCCACAACAGGGAGTTTTCTGTTTCCGGAGCAGCCGATTGCGCTTCCGACTGGCTTTGGGCATGCGTTGTAATGGAAAGGAACAGCGCGGGTAAAATCCAAAAAGCGATTTTTTTCATAGCATCAGTGTGTTTGATCGAATACCTCCACAATTTTTAGCAGGAGGGTGATATTTTCAAAAAATTCTTTGACTAATTCAAAACTCATGTTGGAACGAAATATAAACGGTTCCAACTGGTCTTTTGGTTCAGAAACGCCTACGTATATTTCCCGGCCATGCACCGAAAAGTAAATATCTTTTTTGGAAGTGGCGCAAAATTCGAGAATCGCTTCCTGCATGGGCTCGGGCAGAATGCTGATGACGTGGGTGTCTTCGGTTGCATAAACGAGGAAAGTCTCGCGAAAGCGTTCAATCATGATCTCATCATCCACATTCTGGCCACCATCCCAGGTGTAGTTCTTGATGGAGCGGGTCAGGAAACGCCGTTCTTTGCGCGGCCAAACAGCTAAGGAACCTTCTGTTGGTTCATTAAACAGCGCACAAAGAAAGACCCCCTGGAACACCGGCTCTAATTTGGCGCTCATGGCTGAGTTTTCGCGCACATCCAATTCGCTCATTTCAAAATCCATTTCGCCCACTTTGCCTTTGATGTAATCTTCACCGACGTAAAACTGAGCTTTGGTGGCAAACAATTTGCTTTCAAAAAAGCGACGTTTGGGAATGAATTTTTTCGAGTCGTAGGATAAGGTTCCGTAGTTCACTTCGTTATCAATAAAATCAAGGATCAGCGAGACGATATGCGGCTTGAAGGTGCGCAGAAAGCGCTGTATGCGGCTGACTAAATAGCCGGAATAAAGCACAAAAGGAATCATCATGGCTAAGGTCAGCGGGGCGATGCGCAGGTACATTCCCAGCGCTAAGGACGCCAACATGAGGAGTCCGGATAAAAAAAGCAGACGCAACAGGCGTTTGCGACTGCGTTCCAAACGCATCAACTCCGGGTGGATGGTGTGGTTGTAGTAAATCCTGAATTCGTCTATACGCTTCATAAACAATGCCAACTAATGCGGCCTCAAAAATAGACATCGGTTTTGGAAAATTATCTTTACCTTTGAAACGTCGTCTCCTGACCGGAAAAATAGCAATGACCTTCTACCCTTGCTTTGCTCCCAAGAGCATGTTGGAAGTTTTCTAATATGCTCTAAATGAATGAATAATCTCATGCATTTACGCTTTCGTCTTGTACGGACATCAGGGCTTACCGCAGTAGTTTGGGCATTGCTTACCGGCAGTGGGCATTTACTGTTGGCGCAGTCAAATCCACAAAGCATCCGGACGGACAATACTTATCAGACCGATTTTTTGGTAAAAAACATATTTGCCAAAGGCGCCTGCAACAACATCACCAATGTGACGAGGAACGGCCAACCCACCGGCGTTGGCTATTTTGAAAACGGCAGCGAAATTTTCGGACTGGATCGGGGTATCATTTTAGCCACGGGACCGATTCAAAACGCAAGGGGGCCCAATACAGTGTCCAACAAAAGCGGCAATTTTGCAGATGGCGCCGGCGACCCCGACCTGAACATCATGACGGGCGCCAACGTTGTGGATGCAGTTGCCATCGAATTTGATTTCATCCCTTTGGATTCCTTCATTACCTTTCGCTACGTTTTTGCATCCGAAGAATACTGCGAATTTGTCGGCAGTATTTTCAACGACGTGTTTGGGTTTTTTATCAGCGGCCCCGGCATTTCCGGCCCTTTTTCCAACGGCGCCGCCAATGTAGCTTTAGTACCCAATACTTCCAGCTACGTGGCCATCAACTCAATCAACCACAACTCCAATAACGCTTACTACATCCGGAACGAATTGCCCGCCGATGCTGGCGAATGCGGCGCCGCAGCGCCAACCCCCCACCTCGGGAAAATTGAATACGACGGGTTTACCCGCCCTTTAACGGCCGTGCTGAAGCTAATTCCCTGCGAAACCTACCACATTCGGTTTGTGGTGGCGGATGTTGGCGATAATTTCTACGACTCCGCCGTTTTTCTGGAAGCGGGGAGTTTTAACCTGGGCGGTCGGGTGAGCCTTGGCGTGCAGGGGAGCGCAAGCCAAACCGTTGCTTATGAAGGGTGCAGCGATGCTTTCGTGCGGTTCGAACGCGGCGAGGACGATGACAATGATTTTCCGCTGACCGTGCGATTCAGGGTTTCAGAAACCAGCCAGGCAACCGCCGGACTCGATTACCTGCCTTTACCGGTTTCGGTAACCATACCCCCCGGACAAAACAGCGCCACCGTGCCAGTACATGTGTTGAACGACAATGAATCAGAAGGGCAGGAGTCCCTGATTTTTATTCTGGATATTCCCTGCGCCTGTTATACCGATACGACGGTGCTGTACCTGAGCGATCCGCCACCTTTGCTGGTAGATTTGCCCGATCGCGCCGTTTGTCAGAATACATCCGCGTTTTGGACGCCCGAAGTTTCCGGCGGGATTCCCGACTACACTTACCAATGGAGTAACTCGGCCAATACGCCTTCCATCACGGTTTTTGCAGGCGATCCGGCGCCATATTCCGTCACCGTCACCGATGCTTGTGGCCATAGTGCATCTGATACCGGAATTGTGTTCACGACGCAACCGCCCTTAGCCGAACTTTCCGGATTTAGCAGGGTCTGTGAAGGGGATACCGCCTGGCTTCTGGTTGATTTTACCGGGTTGCCGCCGTGGCAATTGATTTATCAGGTTGATGGCGTTGCACAACCCCCCATTGACGATATTTTGACCTCGCCGTTTGCCTTGCCCGGTACCTTGGGCGGACAATACGAAATCGTAACCTTCAGCGACCAGGGTTGTGAAGGGCAATTTTCCGGCACAGCGGAAGTTGACCTCATGCGCATCGAAGTTCAAACACTGGCAAACGGGGTGGATTGTTTTGGCGATGCAAATGGTGGTATTTCTGTGCAAATCAGTCAGGGAACGCCACCTTATGCTATTTTCTGGAACCACGGCATCCAGGACTCCACGGCTTTGTCTGGTCTGGCAGCAGGCGCCTATACGCTTCATGTTTTCGATGCGGAAGGGTGCGAAAAAATTGTGGAAATTGTCGTGCAAACCCCGGATTCTCTGGGTCCGGTGATTCCAGACTGCGCTACTTTATCTCAGGGGTTATTGCTGCTGAATGCTTCCGGAGGAACGCCTCCTTATCTTTATGCGGTGAATGGAGGCGCTTTTGAAGATACCGGGGTGTTTGAAGACTTGATGGCCGGCGCGCAATACGATTTACTGATCCAGGATGCTGCGGGTTGTGAAATGGCCCAGGAAGATTTTTTGATGCCTGCGGCTTACGACGAAGACATGGTGACCTTGCCGGATGAATTGCGCGCCCAGATCGGGCAATATTATCCGCTGAATCCGGAGTTGCACATTCCCGCGTCTCTGTTGTCGAGCATTCGCTGGACGCCTGATGTACACTTAGACTGCTCCGATTGCCTGACGCCGACGTTGGACGCCAGAGAAAGCGCAGTATACACCATCTACCTGATTGACCGGTTCGGCTGTCGGGATGAAGCGTCCATTTCTGTGTTGGTGGAAGTAGGGGTTCGGGCTTTTGTTCCGAATGCTTTTTCGCCGAATAACGATCAGATTAATGACCGCTTTTCCATTTATGCCGACCTGGCGCAAGTGCGCGAAATTGCTTTGTTTCAGGTTTATGACCGCTGGGGCGGAATGCTGTTTGAAGCAAAAAATTTCCTGCCGAATGATGAAAATGTCGGATGGGATGGTTCCAAACTTGGCCGCCAACTCGATCCGGGCGTGTATACCTGGCAAGCCTTGTTGGTCCTCACAGACGGCGTTCAGAAAATAATTTCCGGCGATGTGGTGTTGATGCGATAATGCTAAAAAAAAGACGGCCGGGCCTGGAAAATTTACGGTTCTGCTGCGAAACAAATAACGGCACTTTAGACCTTGTCAGTTTCTTGTATTACTTCACTTTCTTCACCAATCTCCTTTGCTCAAACATGAAAAATTGCCCGTGCTTCTGCATTGCCCTTTGCTCCTTTTTTGCCCTTGCCCTGGTTTCCTGTGCAGACAAACCTAGTGAAGCGGCATCCAATAAGCCCCCCGTGAGTGTTGAGGAACATTATGTGCTGGTCGGCACGTATACCAAAAAGGAAGGCCATGTAGATGGAAAAGCCAAAGGAATATCCATCTTAAAAATGGATGCCACAACCGGCGTTTTAACTCCGCACACCTTAAAAGAAGGCATCATCAATCCTTCCTTCGCCACTTTTTCTCCGGATGGCAATTTCGTTTACGCTGTGAGCGAAACCGGCGGGGATGTTGGGGCTTCCGGCACGGTACACGCTTTTTCGGTGAATCCGCAAACGCAGGAATTGACCAAGCTCAACGAGCAGATTTCGCATAACTATGCGCCCTGCCACATCAACATAGACCAACAGGCGCGCTGCGTTTTTGTGGCCAATTATGTGGGGGGCGTGGTGGCGGTTTATCCCATTCAAAAAGACGGCAGTTTAGCGCCGGCGAGTGACGTAATTACATTGGAAGGAAAAGGCGCGCACCCGGAGCAGGAAGCATCCCACCCGCATTCCGTGATTTTGTCGCCGGATGAGCGTTTCGCATTTGTTCCCGACAAGGGGTCGGATAAAATCTGGGCATTTGAAATAGATTATGCGCTTGGGAAACTCACACCGGCAGCGCAGCCATTTGCAGCCGTTCACGCAGGCGCCGGACCACGGCACTTAGTTTTTCATTCCAATGGGAATTTTGCGTACGTCATCAACGAATTAGACGCCACAATTACCGGCTTTCAATACGACGCAGCTAAAGGCACACTCTCTGAAATACAAAGCATCGGCACGTTACCGGCAGATTACCAGGGCTTCAACGCCTGCGCCGACATCCACCTTTCCCCCGACGGGCGTTTCCTATATGGCTCCAATCGCGGCCACAACAGCATCGTGATCTATTCGGTAAACGAAACGAACGGGCAATTGACACTCGTTGGCCATGAGCCGACCCAGGGCGATTTTCCACGCAACTTTATGATTGCGCCGGGTGGGAATTGGCTGTATGTGGCCAATCAAAATTCGGACAATCTGGTTCATTTTAAGATTGACCAAACCACAGGTAAATTGAGCTATGCGGGGGAAACGTTGACGCCTACGCCGGTTTGCCTGAAGTCTAAATGACATCGGGGCCGCAACATGAGTCATCCCGAATTTTTGGTTGAGGTGCAGCGCACCATTAACCTTTGTAGATCACAGGAATCAAGGGTAGTGAGGTGCATCGCACCGAAATCTTGGCATGTTGTGGCAACCGTTGTTACGGTGCTCTGCACCTAAATCCACCTGATATAATCAATATCTACAAAAATTTTGGGTGCGCTGCACCAGTATGACACCCAAAAACGCCAAAACATGCCATAATGTGCCTGAAAATTAGGAATGACTCATGTGTAACAGCTCTGTAAAACGTGCTATAATATCCAGCTTATGAATCAAATACACACAATAGACCTGAACTTTCAGGGCCTTTCTCACGCCGTTGCAGCGTTTGTGGTGGAAACCTCAGCCGGGCCTGTCCTCATTGAAACCGGCCCGCACAGTACGTTGCCAGCCCTGGAGCAGGGATTGGAAGCGATTGGTTATTCCATGCAACAGGTGCGCCACGTGTTGGTGACGCATATTCACCTCGACCACGCGGGCGCTGCATGGGCATTTGCGGAAAACGGCGCCACCATTTGTGTGCATCCGCTCGGAAGTGCGCACCTCGGGAACCCGGAACGCCTGATGCAGTCGGCGAAAATGATCTACCAGGATTCTATGGATCGCCTTTGGG
>JBJXFD010000045.1:0-4347 GCA_046153985.1 Saprospiraceae bacterium | reverse complement strand
TTCCAACCACTTCCAGGCCTTCCCGGCTGTGGTAAAACAACACCAGGTCGCCGGTTTTCATGGCGCGCAGGTGGTTGCGGGCTGCGTAATTGCGCACGCCATCCCACATGATTTTTCCTTCCCGTTGTAAATCATCAAAACTGTAGACAAAAGGTTCCGACTTGATGAGCCAGTGATTCATTAGATGTTTGATATTAGACATTAGATTTTAGATAGTTTTTTGGTTTAGATCAGATTAGGGCATTCCCAACATGCGCTAAAAGGGGGTGCTGAAATTGGGGTTTGAGATAAAAGTCTGATCGGTCAGGGTTTTCAAAAATGCGATTAAATCCTGTTTTTGCTGGGCATCGAGTACAAAAGGCAGGATGTTCGGGTCTTCGTTTGAAACGCCGTGTCCGCCGGTGGCGTAGTGATCAAGCACTTGTTCCAGCGTAGCAAACCTGCCATCGTGCATATAAGGCGCGGTCAATTCGATGTTGCGCAGGGTAGGCACGCGGAATTTGCCGTTGTCGTTGACAAGCCCTGAAACAGCGCCCCGCCCAAGGTCGGGAAATGAAAGCAGGTCAGGGACATTTTCCAGTCCGTTCTGGCGGAAATTGTTGTCGGTAAAAAGTGGATTAAAATGGCAATGGGAGCAACCAGGGTGCTGAACTGTGCCTGCAAATTCGATAAAAAACAATTCTAATCCGCGTTGCTCTTCGTCTGTTAGCCAGCCTTGTTGCGCCCAGATGACCTGATCGTAGCGGGAATTGCCGCTGATGAGGGTGCGCTGAAACTGGGCGAGCGCTTTGGCGGCTAATTCTTTGGTAATCTGGCTTTTCAATTCGATGCCAAATGCCTTTCGGAATTGAGCCGGGTAAGTACTGTGGTTGCGGAATTTTTGCAACACATTGTCCCAGTTTTCATTCATTTCAAGGTGGTCCTCAATCGGAATCAGCGCCTGGGTTTCTAAGGAACCGGTCCGTCCATCCCAGAAAAACCCCCGGGTATTGTAAGCGAGGTTGGCCAGCGACATGGCGCTGCGTTTGCCGGGCATACCCAATACGCCCGTACTTAAGGCAAGGCCATCGGTAAAAGCGCGCTCCTGTTTGTGGCAAGAAGCGCAGGACAAGGTGCTATCAGAAGAAAGAATGGGGTCATAAAAAAGCAAACGCCCAAGTGCAACGCCATCTACGGTGAGGAGGTTATCGGGCGGAACAGGAACCGGAGGTAACCAGCTTGGTACGCTAATGGTATGAGGTTGAGGGTTGTAATCGCCGGTGATCACGTCGTTATTTGGACACGTAGTACAGGTATCGTCATCGTCGCGACAGCTTTCCGCGGCTAATGAAATGGAGGCTAAAAAGAGGATGAAGAACAGCGATTTCATAATTGGGTATTTTTTTACCGCCTGGTATTCGCAGCGTTATTCACTAAACGGATTTGCGAAAGCAGGGTTGTTGATAAAGCTTGTATCCGTCAAAGTTTTTAAAAAAGCAATCAAATCGCTTTTGTCGCGCTCTGAAAAATTCAATTCGCGCACATTGGGGTTCAGGTTGTCGGCTAAGTGACCGCCGGAGATGTAGTGATCCAGCACTTCTTCCAGGGAATTGAACCGGCCATCGTGCATGTATGGCGCGGTTAGTTCGATGTTGCGGAGCGTGGGCACCCGGAATTTGCCGTTGTCGTAGATGATTTTTGTGACCTTGCCGCGGCCCTTGTCGGGGAAGTCTTCTAAGCTGTTGACTTGCTGGATGCCGTTGTTGAGAAAATCCAGGTTCGTGAACAGGGGGTCTATATGGCAATGGCCACACTCTGATTTGGGCAATTCGTCGGAAGCGTCGAAAAAAATCTTCCTGCCGCGTTCTTCTGACTCGGTATAGGTTGCTTTTCCTTCCAACACCTGGTCGTATTTGGCGTTGGCGCTGATGAGCGTTCGCTCGAACTGGGCAATGGCTTTAGCCACGAGAAACCGCGTGATTTCCTTGCGATCCCTGATGGAGAAGGCTTTTTGGAAAAGCTCCGGGTATTTGGGGTGGTTGCGCAGTTTTAACTCCACTAAACTCCAGTCGCTGTTCATTTCGTGGGGCTCGCGCACGGGTACCAGCGCCTGATCTTCCAGCGATTTTGAGCGGCCGTCCCAAAAAAGTCCTTTGTAGTAGTACCCCACATTGGCCAGCGGCATGGAACTCCTGGGGCCCTTCTGGCCATTGACACCCACGCTGAATGCAAGGCCGTCGCTGAACGCATTTTGAGGCAGGTGGCAGGTTGCGCAGGAAACTGAACCGTTCATGGAAAGCAAGGGGTCGTAAAATAGTTGCCGGCCCAGCGCAATGCCTTCTTCGGTGAGCGGGTTGTCAGCGGGCAGTAGCATTTTTACAAAATGCGCAGGTTCTTTTAAGGTGTATGGGGTGGGGGAGTAGGCAGCCCCTAATGGCTTGTCAGGATCATCAGACGTGCAAGTTGACGAAACCATAAATAAGCCCCCGCAAAAAAATAAAAGAAGCAAGCTACAGGCTTCAAACAGATTGAGTTTGAGTGCTTTTGAAAAACCGGTTTTATTCCAGAACGAGCGCATCGAACAAATTATCTGCGATGAAAGTATACACTGCCGGATTATTGCTGTGGTCTTGCGTGATTTGCCTGAAATCCAGGAAATTATCAGGGCCTTTGGACAGCACTTTTTTCAAATCCACCCTAAAGCTTAACTGGAGCGGCGATCCTTCCTTTAGCTCTACGTGCTTCTCGAAGGTTTTTTCTTTGTAAATATCATTTGCGCCGGAGTGGAACGTCAATTTTGCCGGGAACTGGCCGTTTCCACTGGTATCGGCATTGCCTTCGATTTTTGTAAAAACATATCCCGTGGCAGCCGACCAGTAATTGTCATCAAGCGGGTGCGGCGGGGTGTAGTTTGCAGGACTGGTACTGTTTAATTCAGGCGCTACGCCGATCCCCATGCGGATGGCTTTATAATGTCCGGCAGCGGGGGCGTCTAATTTTAGCGTGATGCCCCCGGCAGCGGCGGAAGGGGTCAGGATATCTTTGAAACTGATCAGTGCAACGTCCTGTAAACGCACGAAGCTGTTGTCTTCCCGCTGAAGCGAGATATTGGACAGGTAGAATTGGAAGAGTTGGAGTTTAACGGCCATACCCGCCTCGTAGGGATAGGCGCTTTCGTACATAACCAATGGGGCATTGTCAAAAGTACCTTTAAAATTCAGTTCTATCGGCTCAATCGAGGCCCCGTCATCGTCTCTGCAGGTTGCGGCAAGCAGCAATAGTGCGCTTGCAGCTAAGAAGAAGATTTTATTCATCATTAGCGCTATTTTATATTCGGACAACGGAGTCCGAAATTCCATGTTGCAAAATACGGCTTATTTTTTCTCTATTGCAATAACAGAAAACGAGTTGGCAAGGTTCTGGACAATTTTTTCAATCATCTGTGCAGGGGTGTCCTGGCGGATGTTCAGGCTTTGAAACCTCTCCACATAATTGACCTGCAAAGTGACCAGCGTATTGAAGCCATCGGTTGGGGTGAATCCGCCCGAGGGGAACGACAATTCCACTGTGCGCAGGTAAGGCAAGGTGCCGATGCGCAGTACAACGGGAATGGTGTCGGCGGCGGTAGTGTCCCGAAACAATTCGATGTGGCTGAAAACGTAGCCCGAGTCCTGGTTGAAATGCAGGTCCAACGTTTCTTCGATGCGGCCCAGAGGGTAATCGTCCGGCAGGGAATCCGGGATTGCTTCATTTGCAATACCTTCCACGCCTATTGCAAAACGAATTTTTTCAAAACTGCTGCCGCTTTCGCGAAAAGCGCCGATGGTATAGGTTTGTTCAAATAATGGATTGGCTAAAAGGAAATTATCTTCTACGGTGGCTTTGCGCGGCGCTCCGGAAGGATCGTAGAGGTTGAGTTCGATGGTATCGCTCACCATTGCCACGCTGCCGTCGGATCGGACGAGGCGTACGTTGGACAAATAGAACCGGATGTTTTTAAACCGGAAAGGCTGTCCGCTGCCATCGTAATAAACGGAGTCGGTTGAAAAGCGGTCATCTTCTTGTCCGAACAACACAATGCGGTGTCGCAAGGCCAGTTGTAAGGACGGGTACTCGCAGCAATCGGGGCATGCTTCGTCCGCGTCCAGTTCAAAGTTGGTGGCCTGGGCGTCGAGACAGCCTTCTTTGGGTTCATAGCAGGCGGGAAGCAGCAAGGTGCAGCACAACATTAGGCTCAGAAGGAGGCCGTTAAGATTTTTCCTGCTGCGCTTTTTCATAGTCTTTTACCAACTTTTTGACGGCTTGCTTGACCTGCGAAGT
Organism: Saprospiraceae bacterium; assembly: GCA_046153985.1. Lineage (GTDB taxonomy): Bacteria > Bacteroidota > Bacteroidia > Chitinophagales > Saprospiraceae > JABWAJ01. The sequence goes on along the minus strand of JBJXFD010000045.1, from coordinate 48 downwards.
AAATTCTTTGTTCAAAATCCAGTTGTAGTATTGTTTGTCCTTTGACAG
>JBJXFD010000044.1:0-22800 GCA_046153985.1 Saprospiraceae bacterium | reverse complement strand
GAATCGAGGTAATAACTCAGGTGCGGCTCGAAAAGGATGTGGAAATCGGGCTTCCATTTATAGGCCAGTCCGGCGCTGACGAACCACGCCGTTTCCAACCGTTTTTTGAATGCCGGATACGCGTCTGGACGATTGTAGGAGAAGCTAACCGGGGTCAGGTCTTCCGGTGAAAGGAAGGCGCCTTTTTGTTGGAAGATCAGGTTGATGCGAACCCCCGCGCTCAGCAAAAGATCGAATTTTGGTTTGCGCAGATCGAATCCAACGGCAAGCGGAATTTCTACGATCTGGTATTGGTTGGGGGTGACAATCCGGCGGGTTCCGCTGACGTAAGTCGTATCCGTACGGACAATTTCGCCATTGTTGCCGTAGACATTGGTGATGGTAATGCGGACTTCGTTCTCATTCAGGTAATCGAACGCTTCTGTGATCTGCGTATAGTTAAGGCCCGCCCTGGCAGCAAGGCCAAAGTCAGACACGGCTGTCAACCGTACGCCTGCTCCGAAAGTATGGCGACTTTTTTCTGTGTTTTCGCGCTGCTCCTTATAGCCTTCGTATTCAGAATCAAGGGCCTCCAGATTGCGGAAAGCAAAACCCGAAGACAAGGTCACATCTACATAATGGTACCAGTTTCCGGGAGAAAAGCGCGCGCACTTGGGGTCCGGCGGGAAAAGACCTTTCAGCAAATCTTTGTCTTCGAAGGTTATCGGTTCCAGCGCCAACGCAGGCAGCATAGAAGCGGTTTTTATGTTTGTTGCTGTTTGTTTCTCGTGATCCTGAATTTTTTCTGATTGCTCGGCTGAAAGCGATTCCTGTGGCACAAGCTCGGTCAGGTGGGATTCAGCATCAGCTGGCAATAGCGTTACCTGATCGGCAATTTGAGCGAAAGCAGGCGGAGCGAAAGATTTGGATGATTTTTTTTGTTGCGCAATTTCAGCAAAAGCTGACCTGTTTTCTGCTGTAATTGCCTCCAGCGCTGGTTCGGAAGGAGTGACGGCAGCAGCAGGTTTTTCGGTCGTCATTGGGATGGGGAAACTTTGGATGTTCACGACGGATGAATCCCGGGGCCAAACCGCATAAAGCGCAAGGGCGCCAACGGCCATTAAAGGCAGAAGCCATAGTGCGACTAAGCGACGACGGGGCTTTATGCTGCGGCTTCGCTCGATCGCATCCCAGAGGTGCATGGGTGCATCCTGCCCGTGGTCCTCAAGGCGGGTACGAAACAGATCATCAATCGGATGTCGGCGGTTCATACAGCTATTTTTTGTAGTGCTTCGATTCGGGCCTGCAATTGTTTTCTGGCTTTCACCAGTTGCGAGCGCGAAGTGCTTTCCTGAATATTGAGCAGGTCGGCAATTTCTTTATGACTGTAGCCTTCAATGGCGTACAAATTAAACACAACGCGGTAGCCTTCAGGCAATTCCGCAATGAGTTGCAACAATTCTTCTTCATTCAATTGCGCATATACAGACGGCTCCATCGGCGATTCGGGCAAGTATTCAATGCCGATATACTCATTCTGGAAGCTTTTTTTGGCGTATTGTTTCAATGCAGTATTGATGACAATTCGCCGGATCCAGCCCTCAAATGAGCCTTTGAAGCTAAAATCGGCTACGTGATCGAACACCTTAATGAAAGCTTCCTGCAAAAGATCTTCGGCCTCCATGTGGTGGCGGGCATAGCGTTGGCATACCACCATCATCTTTCCGGCATAGCGTCGGAAAACTTCCCGCTGACAGTCGCGGTTTTCCTTAATGCAGCCTTTGATAAGATCGGCCTCTGACACGCGCTTGTATTACCTGATATGTAGATGCTATATTAAACGCAAGTGCTGCTTGCTTCATTTGCCGAACAATATAATTATTTCTGACTTGGAATTACTCCTCCGGTATGTTAAAGTCGCATTCTGTCGCCCGGCTGTTATTCCAAAACAAAAAGCCGGCTTCCAAAACGAAGCCGGCAAATACATCTTATTCCTGTTGAAGTCATTTTCACGTAGTAGAGTCTTTTAATTTCGATTTCGCTGCTTTTACCCCCCAAATCTTTTTATCAAGCGTTACTTTCGCATGCTGTATTCGCACACACAGAACTCCAAAGGCTCGCGGTTTATCTTTGAACGTTCCTACAAAATCCATCATCATGACGATACGAATTACGCTATTGCTTTTGTTGTCAGTTAGTTGCCTTGCTGCCTCAGCACAGGAGTCCGCACTGAAACAGACCCTGCGCGGCAGGGTATTGGACGCAGACACCCGCCAACCGCTCGTTGGCGCCACGGTATCCCTGCTGTCCACTAGCATGGGCGCCACGACCGATACTTCCGGAGCTTATCGCATGGCCGGCACCCCGGTTGGGCGCTATCAGCTTCAGGTCAGTTATGTGGGGTATGCCTCGCAAACCATTCCCGAAGTGCTGGTTGAATCCGGAAAAGAGACCGTTTTAGACCTCGAATTGCAGGAACAGGTTGAAGAAATCGGGACGGTGGTGGTGCGCGCTGCGAGAAGCGACGCAGCAGTCGCCTGCCCTACCGTGCGCAGCCTTTCCGTGGAAGAAACCCTGCGTTTTCCGGCTACTTTTTACGATCCGGCCCGGCTCGCGGCTACTTTTGCGGGGGTTGTGAACGACAACGACCAGGCAAACGGGTTGTCGGTTCGCGGCAATTCGCCCAACGGCACAATCTGGCGGCTCGAAGGCTTAGACATTGTCAATCCCAACCACACGCCCAATGCAGGCACATTCAGTGATCGGACGACGCAAAACAGTGGCGGCGTCAATATCCTCAGCGCGCAGTTGCTCGATTTGACCCACTTTTATGCCGGACCTTTCCCGGCCGGGTTTGGCAATGCGCTGTCCGGCATTATGGATACGCGGCTCAGAAAAGGCAACAGCGAACAACGGGAATTTACCGGACAAGCCAGCCTCATTGGACTTGATCTGGCTGCCGAAGGGCCGTTTTCGCGGGATTCCGAAGCGTCCTATTTAGTCAATTACCGCTATTCTACCATCGGATTGCTTAGCGCGATGGGCCTCGACCTCGGAGATGAAGCCATCCGGTTTCAGGATTTATCGTTCAACTTAGTTTTTCCAGGCAGCAAAGGCGCCCAATTCACGCTTTTTGGCGTGGGCGGTCAAAGTGAAAATATTTTCAAAACCGAGCGGGACTCAACCCTTTGGGAATTTCAAAAAGACCGCTATGACATCATTTTTGAGTCGCAAACCGGTATTTTGGGCGCTACATTCACGCTCCCTGTCGGAACCGGCGGGTTGTGGCATACGGCATTGGGGTATTCCATCTTAGACAGCCGCCGCTATGGCGACCGCTTAGATGCTGGTTACCAGCCGGTCCGCGAAGAAAAAGACGTATCCGTTCAGCAAAAGTTATCCGTTCATAGTTTTTACAACCAAAAATTCAATGCCAGGTCAAGGCTGCGCGCAGGGCTGTTGGCCACCCGCCAAAACTACGATTTGCTTGCCGTTCAGGCATTCGATGAGGTGGTGGCCGAGGGAGCAGGCGGGGGGTGGTGGATTCAGCCGTACGCCACCTGGCAACAGCAGTGGCGCCGGTTGACGCTCAATGCCGGATTACAGGCATCCTGGTTTACTTTCAATGAAACCGGCGCCATAGAACCACGTTTGTCTTTGGAGTGGAAACCAACAGAAAACCAACACCTCAGCATCGCTTATGGCCTGCATAGCCAGTTGCAGGCGCCTCAGTTGTATTTTGCGGTTGCTGCGCCCCAGGAAAACCGCGATCTGGCCGCCACCAAAGCACACCATGTTGCGCTGAGCTATCGCCGCGATGTCAGCGAGGCGCTGTATTACCGGGTGGAATTGTACCATCAGGATTTGTTCGATGTGCCGGTTAGTGCAACGGCTTTTAATACGTTTTCCACGCTCAACCTCACGGAAGGCACCGTGGAGGAAGCGTTGGTCAATTCGGGCAGCGGCAGAAATTACGGGGCAGAAATCACGCTTCAGCAGCGCTTTGTGCGCAATTTGTATTACCTGATTAACGCAACCTGGTACACAGCGCGGTACAAAGGAAGCGACCTGATTGAGCGGCACTCGCGTTTCGATGGCGCTTACGCAGCCAATGCTACAATTGGCAAAGAATGGGAACGCAAACCCCGGAAAGGCAAAACGGGTGCTTGGGGCGCCAATATCCGGGCGATCCTGTCGGGCGGGCTTCGGGACACGCCCATTGATGAAGCCGCCTCCGCAGTCCTGGAACGCACGGTTTACCAAACGGAGCGCGCGTTTGAACTGAAACTGCGCGATTACTTCCGGGTAGACCTCCGGGTATATTACCGCCGGAACGGCGCAAACAGCAGCAGCACCCTGGCGTTGGACATCCAGAATGCGAGCAACCAGCAAAACGTGGCGTTCAGCTATTACGACGCCCAGAAAAAACAGGTGGTGGAAAAGTATCAGCTGGGGTTGATTCCTGTGCTGAGCTACCGCATTGCCTTTTAAGGGGTGTCTGTTTCTAGAGTCCGATAGCTGCGTTATGTTTTTTCCCAAAATCGGTCATTTACGTAAGTAAACTCCCGTTTTTGGGAAAAAACATGCCTTGCTCTCGAACTCTAGAAACAGACACCAGACTAAATGGATCAACAATAGTTATCACTTCGTAGTTTTGTGTAAAAATTACAATACCGCGCAAATCACAATTGTAAGCGGGTGAAAACGTAGCTACTCGTATTTCAATTTTAATTTGCCCCTGATCTAACTTCTTAAATCTAACATCTGAAGTCTAACACACACGCATGAAAGTCACAGAATATTTTGAAAAGGCCGCAGGCCGGACGCTCATTTCTTTTGAAGTTTTACCGCCGCTCAAAGGTGGCCGGATGCAGGCTATTTTTGATACGCTCGATCCGCTGATGGAATTCAAACCGCCGTTCATTGACGTGACTTACCACCGGGAAGAATTTGTTTACAACAAGCGAGACAGTGGTTATTATGAAAAAACCGCCATCCGCAAACGCCCGGGAACCGTCGGTATTTGTGCCGCCATCATGCACCGTTACGGCGTGGATGCCGTGCCGCACCTGATTTGTGGCGGTTTCTCAAAAGAGGATACTGAAAATGCGCTCATTGACCTCAACTTCCTGAACATCAAAAACGTGCTGGCCATCCGGGGTGATGCGCGCAAGTTTGAAGGGCAGTTCGTTCCCGAAGAAGGGGGGAACCACTATGCGCTCGACCTTGTGAAACAGATCGCGGATATGAATCAGGGCCGATATTTGGATGACAACATCGAAAATGGCGAGCGGACGGATTTTTGTATCGGCATCGCCGGGTACCCGGAAAAGCATTTTGAAGCGCCCAACCTCGATTTGGATATGAATTTCACCAAACAAAAGATAGAAGCGGGCGCGCAATACATTGTTACACAGATGTTTTTCGACAATGCCAAATATCTCGAGTACGTGAAAAAGTGCCGGGAAGCAGGCATTACGGCGCCGATCGTGCCGGGGTTAAAACCGATTACCAAACAGTACCAACTCAGCTCCATTCCACGTATGTTTTACCTTGATCTTCCGGAAGACCTTGTCAAATCTGTGCTTGCCGCAAAAGGGCCCGAACAGATCACGCAGGCCGGCATCGAATGGTGCATCCAACAATCAAAAGAACTGAAAGCGGCGGGCGTGCCCTGCCTGCACTACTACACGATGGGCGATGTGGCCACGATCCGAAAAATTGCAGAATCCGTTTATTAAGCGTTCAAGATGGAACACCAGATCCAAAATTACATCGGCGGCGATTGGCATGCGGCTCAATCCAGCACATATATAGACAACTACCAGCCGGCTACCGGCAAGGTCTATTCCCGCCTGCCCGATTCGGATGCGCGCGATGTTGAGTTGGCCGTGGAAGCTGCCCGGAAAGCCTTGCCGCATTGGTCAAAATGCGGCGTACAGGAGCGTTTTCAGATCCTGATGCGTGTGGCCGACCTCATAGAACGCGACATTGAAAGCTTTGCGAGCGCGGAAAGCGCCGACTCCGGTAAAGCGCTCTCTTTGGCGCGGACTGTGGATATTCCGCGGGCAATTGCCAATTTTCGCTTTTTTGCAACCGCCATCCTGCACTTCAGTTCGGAAGCGCACCCGATGGAAGGAGAAGCGGTGAATTTTACCCTCCGCCAACCGCTCGGCATCGTGGGCTGCATTTCCCCCTGGAACCTGCCGCTCTACTTGTTTACCTGGAAAATAGCGCCGGCACTGGCTACCGGCAACTGCGTCATCGCCAAACCCTCCGAATTAACGCCCATGACCGCTTACCTGCTGACGAAAGTCTGCGCAGAAGCCGGGCTGCCTGCGGGCGTGCTCAACATCCTGCACGGGCTTGGCGGCAAAGTGGGTCAGGCCATCGTGGAGCATCCGGAAATTAAAGCCATTTCGTTTACCGGCGGTACGGCCACTGGGCGCAGCATCGCGCAAACAGCAGCGCCCATGTTCAAAAAACTGTCGCTCGAACTGGGCGGCAAAAACCCGGTGCTGATTTTCGCGGATGCGCCCTTTGAAGAAATGCTGAACACCACCGTACGTTCTTCTTTTGCCAACAACGGCCAGATTTGCCTTTGTGGCTCGCGCATCTATATCCAACGGCTCATTTACGAGCGCTTCCGCGAAGCGTTTTTGGAGCGGGTGAAGGCCCTGCGCGTTGGCGATCCGGAAGCTCCGGAAACGAACCAGGGAGCTTTGGTTTCCCAACAACACCTCGAAAAAGTGACCGGTTATATCCGCCTTGCCGAAGATGAAGGCGGTAAAATCCTCTGCGGGGGCCAACAGGTGGAGCTGCCCGGCGAACTGGCAGGCGGCTATTATTTGCAACCCACGGTGATTGAAGGTTTGCCTATTGGCTGCCGCACCAACCAGGAGGAAATATTCGGGCCGGTGGTCACCATTGCGCCTTTCGACACCGAAGAGGAGGGCCTGGCTCTCGCCAACGGCACCAATTACGGCCTTGCCGCTACAGTTTGGACCAACGACTTGATGCGAGCCCATCGCGTGGCGGAACACCTGCATTTTGGCATCGTGTGGGTTAATTGCTGGATGTTGCGCGACCTGCGCACGCCTTTCGGCGGAGTTCGCCAATCGGGGGTTGGCCGGGAAGGCGGTTTGGAGGCGTTAAGGTTTTTTACAGAACCTAAAAACGTGTGCATCCGCTACTGGTAAAACCTATTCGCTTACCAATTTGAGCCACAACGGCAAATTGTAATAAGTTGTCACCCGGCAAATTTTCCCGTTTTTTACTTCCAGAAAAGCCCCGGCGGGCAGCACGTAGGACTGGCCGTGCGCCGGTGGCATGCCTTCATCCCCTTTTTTGTAAATGCCGTGCACGACAAATTCCGCCGCGATGCGTTCCCCTGTGTCATTGCTCATGAAGACCAAATCTTGGAGGGTTTCTTCGTAAGATTCGTCCATTAGTTGCAGAAACTGCGTGTACAATTCCTGTCCGATTCGCACTTCGCCCTGATTGACTTCGTGGCGAATTTCGGGATCCACCAAAGCGATCATGCCCGCCCAGTTTTTTTGGTTAAAAGCAGCGTAGTATTGTTTTACAATTTCCAAAGATTGCATTCGACGGAAGAATTTTATTTTGTAAAAAAAGAGATCTTGTATTATGCATCGCACAAAACTAAGCAGCGGTAAGTATAACCCTTCAGCCGAGAATAAGTTAAATTTTGTTAAAACCAATTTTACCATGCAGCGAAATACACTTTTCCCGGCTTATACTGAAAACGTATAATTCTTTCCCACCTAAACAAAATGAATGTATGAAAAAAGAATTGCTCTTCTCCCTTTGTTTCCTTGCCGGAACCACGTTGCTTTCCGCGCAAAGCAATTGTCTGATCGGTTTACACGGCGGGGTAACCCAAAGTCAATATGTAAGCCCGGACGGACTCAGCTCAGCTATTCGCAGCCGGGAACCATTTTTCAGCGCCAATGTTGGCATAAGCCTGCGGCAGGATTTTAAAGAGAAATTTTACTGGCAAACGGGTTTACAGTACGTACAATTCGGTGAGCGAGTAGTGGCTGAGGATAATTTAAGATGGCCTAGTGAACACGACGGGAACGGCGGTTACGTACGTGATCCTGCTTTGCCGCACCGCTTAGAGTATGAGCAAAAAACTGATTATGTAACCTTGCGGGCAGGGGTGGGGTATTACCTCTTGCGCTCGGAAAAATTCGGTCTGGGGGTGATGCCTTTTGCCGAAGCCGGATTTTTTATTAAAAACAAAAACGAGCAGCAATTCATATACGATGATGGCAACATAGATTCCAGTTCCGGAGATGGTTTCTTTGGAGACTCAGAATTCCGCAACGTAAATGCGTCAGTAGGTCTTGCCCTCAGCTTTCAGGCAAAGGTGGCTTCGAAGTTTGATGTTTTTCTTGCCCCGGATGCTTCCTATCAATTGCTGTCGGCGACTGTTGGCAATGGCGCCGATGCCAATAAGCGCCGCTATTTCGCGGGAGGCTTGAATGCTGGCGTTTTTTATCGGCTGTAATAAATTTTGAGGTGGGGAGGGCGACAAAGTATTTAGCTCCCACGCTCATACCGCCCCACCTCAAACAACCCCATCCCAACCGAAGGCGCTTTACCCATCATCACTTCCGAAATCAATTTCCCGGTAGCCGGCGCTAAGCTCAGGCCCATCATGGCGTGGCCGGTGGCGACGCTGAGGTTGTCGTGTCCGTGTGAGCGGCCAATATAGGGCAGGCCGTCGGGCGAACAAGGGCGCAAACCGTGCCAGATGTTCGGCTCCCGGGGCATTTCTACTGCATAGCCGTTGAAATATTGGGGAATGGCTTTGACGATGCCCCGAACTCGGTTCAGGTTGATGGTTTCGTTAAGGCCGCCGATTTCCATGGTGCCGCCAAAGCGGATGAATTGATCGGCCATTGGGGTAATGGCCACGCGGGCTTCCGCCAAAATGGAGGGGAAACGCAGGCGCTGGCCTTCGCGTTGCGGCAAGGTGAAACTATAGCCTTTTCCCGCCTGGATGGGCAGATTCAACCGGAGCGCCCGTCCCAGGTTTTGCGACCAGGCGCCGCTGGCCAACAACAGTTCATCCACAGGCAGGCTTTGTTCTTTTCCGGTCTGGTTTATTTTCAGTTGGGTGATGCGTTTGTTTCTGAATTCAAAATCGAGTACGGCGGTTTCTGCCAGGATTTCAACGCCAGCTCCGATCAGGTATTCCCGCATTTGCTGCATGAACGCGTTGGGGTGCAGGTGTGCGTCGCCAGGGTAGAACACAGCGCCCGCTACTTCAGGTTTAATTTCCGGCTCCAGGGCGTTTAGGGCTGCTTTCGACAATACCCGGGCCTCAATGCCCAGCGCGTTGGCCTGTTCCGCAACAGCGGCCTCTTCGGCCAAGGTGTGCTCCGATTTGCAGAGCATCATCAATCCTTTTTCCTCAAAAGAAAATTGAAATCCGGGTTGCTGCGCCAGCTCGTGGTAAAGCGATTTGCTCAGCAAGCTCAGGTCGCGCAGTGCAGGGGCCGCAGCCGTCACGCGCTTTTGGGTGGCAGCCCGGTGGAATTCCCAGCCCCAGCTGAAAAGCTCCCAACTGAGCCGGGGTTTTACGAAAAACGGGCTTTCGGCATTGAACATCCAGCGAATGCCTTGTTCGATCATCCCCGGCGCGGCTAAGGGGATAAAATGGCTGGGGACGATCATGCCGGCGTTGCCAAATGAGCAGCCATCTACGAAGGCGTTGCGCTCAATCAAAGTCACGGAGCAGTTTTCCTGAACCAGATAATACGCAGAACAAAGGCCGATGACGCCGCCGCCGATGATGGTGATGTGTGGCATTATTTTATGTAGAGGTTAGATGTCAGATATAACGTGAATTCGGGCATTTTTTAGGAATGGCGGCCTAAAGCCCGCGAAACGAAGGGCGCCGTGCCTTGTTCCGCGGGCTTTAGGCCGCCTTATTTCCTGCCAAGGTGCAAAACCCAGTTTTGAATAATGCCCCAACATGGTGCAAAAAACGCAAGTTTTCGTATATTTCGCAGCAGCGTGCCTGTTGAATTGGTCAATTGGCTAACCAAACCGGCTGCTTCTTTGTTAGCAGATAAATGCGCAATCAAAAAATGGCAGACGACCCAAACAAAGCACTCTGGAACATTCTGGAAACCGTAACCGACCCGGAAATCCCGGTTCTGACCGTTGTAGACCTGGGAATTGTCCGCAATGCCATTGTACACGATGACGGGTCGGCAGAAGTCGTCATCACCCCGACCTATTCGGGCTGTCCCGCCATGAATACCATTGAGGTGAACATCCGGGCGGCGCTTCAGGATCATGGGTACAACCAAGTGAAAGTAACCACCGTACTCAGCCCGGCCTGGACTACGGATTGGCTGTTGGATTCCGCAAGGGAAAAATTGCGGGAATACGGCATTGCACCACCCGAAGCGCAAAGTATGGATAAAATGGCGCTTTTCCAGGAAGTGCGGGAAGTGCCCTGCCCACGCTGCGGCTCTAAGCACACGCAAATGATCAGCCAGTTTGGATCAACAGCCTGCAAATCAATGTACCGTTGTAAGGATTGCCTGGAGCCTTTCGATTATTTTAAATGCCATTAATGCGTGTCCGTTTTTATAGTCAGATAGCTGCGTTCATTTCGACTTCGCTCAATGACCGATCATTGAGTGAAGTCGAAACGAACGGACGTTGAGCGGAGTCGAAACGGGCCTTCGCATGCCTTGCTCTCGAACTCTAAAAACAGACACTTGGGAGTTTTAGCTTCGTTATTATATTAACAACGGTTGTCACGACATGCCAAGATTGCGGTGCGCTGCACCTTACTCCCCCTCATTCCATGGGTCTACAAATATTATTGGTGCGCTGCACCTCGTTCTCGCTCCCGTGGTTTAATGCCCAAATGCTTCTTCAATGCTCAGCTCCGTCACCTCTCCAATTGAATTCAGGTAGTTAAAATCCAAAGCTTTGCGTTCGCCCATGACTAAAAAAGTAAAGGCGCGCCCTTTAACGTATTGTTCGTGGAAAGTGGACAGGTCGGAAGCGGTGCTTTTCGACATCGTTTCGTAGACTTCCTGCTGGAGATCGTGCTGAAAACCGAGATCCCGGGCAGCGCGCGCGTCCCAATAAAGCCGGGAAGGGTGCGTCCGTTCGCTTTCGATGCGTTTCAGGATGGAAGCCCGGGCTTGTTCAATCTGGGGCTCTACCACCGGCATCTCTTCGATGATGCTGCGCAGGGCGGGCAAGGCATCCGTGAGCTTGTCGGGTTGGGTGCCCACATACGCCTGCAGGTAGTGGGCGCGGTTGTGGCGGTTGGGCGACGTGTAGTAGGCATACGTATGATAAGCCAGCGCTTTGGATTCGCGGATTTCCTGGAAAACAATGGAAGAAAGCCCGAATCCAAAGTATTCATTGTACAAATCGAGGAGCCGGTATTCTTCCAGGTTGAAACTGGGCGTACCCTTGGAAAGGAACAGCAAATCGGTCTGCACAATCGGAAAATCGAGGAAAATCACCTGATTTTGATGGGTATCCAACTCTGAAAACACCTGAGAAGGGAGCGGCTTGCGCAACGTCGCCTGCACAGGGTGGTGCTTTTGCAGCAACCCGGCTACCGCTTCAGCCGCACGCGGACCGTAGTAATAAATCCGATGTTCGTAGCTGCGCAAACGCTGCATAAGTCCCGTCAGGTCGTCCGGGCGGATGTTCTTGAGCTCCTCTTCCGACAAACGCCAGCGGAAAGGCGAATTGCTGCCATAACGCGCATAGTTGGCCAAAGCATCCCGAAGGATGACGTTGCGGTCCTGTTTTGCATTGAGGCGCTTGACGAGTACGTCAGAAATCACATTTTCAAGTACCTGTTCATCACCCCGGAGCTGCGAAAGCAGGTATTCCAGCAATTCGATGCCCGCCTCCAGCGACTCGTCCAGTCCACTGATGGTGATGAAGGAACGGTCGTCGTAAACGGTGACGTCGAGGCTCAGGCCTAAGCGGTACCACTCTTTTTGAAGCGCCTCTGCGGAGTACTTCCCTGCGCCGAGGTAGGGCAGGTAGGTGAATGCCAGGGATAGGCGCCGGTCGCTGAGGCGGCCCATCTCAAAAATATAATCTATGCGGAAAAGGGAATTGTCTTTGTTGGCAACGTAGTCTAATTCGATGCCGCTCGATAGCTTCAGTTGTTGAATGGCGCTGTAATCTGCAAACAGGGGCTTCAGGCTTGGGGTTTGTTGGGATAAAAAATTCTGCGCGAAATCCGACACGGCATCCCGGTTTAGCTCGACTGGGGTGATGACGGGCTTGTCAACCTTGATCACATTCGGGTCGGCGCCCTGGCGTTTGTAGACGACAGCAAAATTATCCATGCGCAGGTTTTCCTGCACAAAAGCCATCAACTGGTCTTTTGTCACGGTTCTGAGCCACTCGGTATGGTGCGCATATTCCTTCCAGGGAACCCCCAGAACGAAGGCGGCCGTCATCGCCGAAACCCGCCCGCGGTTGCTTTCGTAATTTTTTATTTCCGTAAGGGATTGATTCCTGACCACCGCTTCCGGCATCCAGTCTTCAAATTCCCCTTTTTTGAGCCGTTCTATTTCGCCCAGCAACAGCGCTTCCACTTCTTCCAGGGTTTGCTCTTCCCGGGGTTTGCCGTGCAGGCCAAATGCCGAATAATCTTCGTAGTACCAGGCCCAGGCGTCGGCTTCCAGCACTTTTTGCTGCTGGTTCAGATTGAGGTCGAGCAACCCCGCCTGTTCGTTGTGCAGGATATCCCAAACCATGGGCAGGAGCAGTTGATCCTGTGATTTGCTGCCGCCAAAACGCCAGCCGATTTCCACCCAGGGGGATTCCAGTCCCCAGACTTCACGGCGTTGCGGGGTGGTGATTTTTTCCTGTTCGTTGAAACGGAATGCCGGAATTTCTTTGGGCTGGTAATCGCCAAAATAGCGCTCGGCGATCTCCACCGCTTTATCCGGATCGAAGTCGCCGGCCAGCACGATCGCCATATTATTGGGCACGTAATAGGTCTGAAAATACCACTGAATGTTGTGGTGCGACGGGTTGCGCAGGTGTTGCGCCGAGCCGATGGTTGTTTGCGTGCCGTAAGGGTGATCCGGAAACAACAACCCGCGCAGGGTATTGCCGACTTTGCGGAAATCGCGGTCCTGCCCGATGTTGAATTCTTCGTAAACCGTTTCCAGCTCGGTATGAAAAAGGCGCAGCGCCATCATCCGGAACCGCTCCGATTCTAAGTACATCCAGCGCTCCAGCTCGTTCCCGGGAATGTCGTTCACGTAGACCGTTTGATCCACCCAGGTGTAGGCGTTGGTATCTTCCGCGCCAAGCGCAGTCACCAATTTGTCGTATTCGTTTGGCGCAGCAAGTCGAGCCGCTTCATTCGAAAAGCGGTCAATTTGCGCATAAATTGCTTTGCGTTCCGCTTCATCGGTGGTTTGGCGGTGGCGTTCGTACAGCTCGGCGATATCTGCCAACAGCACTTTTTCCCGCTCCCAGTCGGTGGTTCCGATTTTGCTGGTCCCTTTAAACAGCATGTGCTCCATGTAATGCGCCAGGCCGGTGGTTTCGGCGGGGTCGTGTTTGGAACCTGCCCGCACCGCGATGTTGCTGAAAACGCGGGGCTCGTGCGGGTTCACGCTCATGAACAGGCGCATGCCGTTGGAAAGGGTATATTCCTTGACCTGAATGGGGTCGGTAGCGGATGTTTGATAACTGTACTTTCGAGTAAGCAGGTCGTTCATATTGCTATTACTTCGGTCGTTTTTTGTGAGATGGATTGGGCCGTGGCATAGGATTCCAGCCCGGTCAATTGACAAAGGTAACAATGTCAGAGGAGAAAGGGTTGGAATGGGGGAAACTGTTACTGTAGCAAATTCAATTCCGCTGTTTTTACCCAACCACCCGATTCACCAAAATCCAATTACTCCCCGCATCAATAATCACCGCATCCGGGAAAATTTTGCGGAAAGCCTCATCGAAAAAGGCTTGCGATTTTTGCTTATCGCCTTCGGAATAAGACAAGCGGTTGTAGAGCAGGATCCCTTGCGGAGAGAGCATGCGTTGGAGGTCGGCGAGAAAATCCAGGGTTTCAAAGTCTTCGGGGATGATGTCGTCTAAAAAAACATCCATGCAGATCAGGTCGTATTGGGTTTCGCATTGCGCAGCGAAATCGAAGGCATCGGCGGTGATCAGCTCGATGGGGGAGGAGATGTCCGAAAGGGTGTATTTGTGGGCTAAATACAAGACCTCTTCGTCAATTTCTACTGCCGTGTAGTTGAAGCGGCAATCAAAAACCCGTTCCAACATATAGGGAATGCTGCCCAGGCCAAAGCCGAGGATTAGCACATCGTTGACGGGTTGACTTTTGATCTTAATCCGATGGAAAGCCCTCCGAAAATTGGTGTACAGGTCGGCAAAAGAATAGACCGCGTTTGCGGTATTCAGTTGGTAGCGCCCCTTCACCAAACTCACGCTGAGGTACGGGTTCAAATCGCTCAACGTGCTTTCGAGGTGCTGCTCGAAAAGGTAACTCAACCAGAATTTCCATTGGGGCGGCTTCATGTTCCCGGCTCGTTTTCCCAGCTCCGCTGGTTGGCGGTGTCTTCCAGAATGCGCAGCAGGATGAGCCGCTCATCGGTATCGAACTCAACTTCCCGGCGCGTCATCACCCGTTCCACCATGTCGAAGGCTTTTTCGCTGCGGTAGGTTTCCAGCGCGCCGTTGTCGCACCAACTGAAGGAAGGAATGTGTTTGGGCGGGAAACCGCTGCCGAAAATATTGGCGCAAACCCCCACCACCGTTCCCGTATTGAACATGGTGTTGATGCCGCTTTTGGAATGGTCGCCCATGATCAGGCCGCAAAATTGCAGGCCGGTGGACTGAAATACGTTGTCTTCGTAGTTCCAGATTTTTACTTCGTCGTAAGTATTGCGCAGGTTGGAAACGTTGGTGCTCGCCCCGAGGTTGCACCACTCGCCGAGGATCGAATTGCCGAGGTAGCCCCCGTGGCCTTTGTTTGAGTTGGCCTGGAGAACCGAATTGTTGACCTCGCCGCCGACCCTGCAACCGGGGCCAATGGTGGTCGCGCCATAAATTTTTGCACCCATTTTCAACACCGCGCCGTCGCACAGCGCAAACCCGCCCCGAATGAGGCAGCCCTCCATCACTTCCGCGTCTTTACCAATGTAAATGGGGCCATTGGTCGCGTTCAGCACCGAACATTCCACCCGGGCGCCCGCCTCCACAAAAATGCGGTCTTTGCCGAGCAACTGGTTGGTGGGACTGATGGGTTCGGATACCCGACCTTTGGTGATCAGGTCGAAATCCTCTTCCAGGGCCAGGTGATTAAGGCGGAAAATATCCCACAAATGGTTGATTTTCAAAAAGGACGTGTCTTCAAGGTCTATGCCTTTCAGATTATGGATGTCCTCGTCGCGCATCAGGCGTTCGATTTGCTTGTCATCCATCCGGGCGGCAATCAGTTCGCCGTTGTGCAGGTAAGCTTCGTTGGGTTCCATCTGCCGCATCAGCCGGCAAAGCTGGTCGGAGGGCAGGGCGGAAGCATTCACCAAAAAATTATCCTGTTCGTACTCAATGGGATAGCGGTCCGCTAAGTAGTCCTGCGTGATGTAGGAAACCGTTCCGCCCATCATGCGTTTCCATTTTTCCCGGATGGTCAGGATGCCAATGCGCAAGTTGGCCACAGGCCTGGTGTACGTCAGCGGCAGCAGGCGCTCCCGCACCTCGTTGTCAAACAGGATGACGTTGGTCATAGTCGTTGTTTTCGTGGGTGCTAAAAGTTGTGCCACAAAATAAAGAAAAAAAGCGCATTTCGTCTGTGCCTTGGCGCTAAATCGTATAACCTGAAAACGCAAAGCCCCGATCTTAGCGAAGATCGGGGCTTGGTGCCCGGCAAAGCGAAAGCATGGCTTAAGCCTCTTTCTTGGCGTATTTCTTGTTGAACTTGTCAATACGACCAGCAGTATCCACGAACTTCATCTTACCGGTGAAGAACGGGTGGGAGAAGCTGGAAATTTCCATTTTAACCAATGGATATTCTTTTCCGTCTTCCCAAACGATTTTATCTCTCGTATTGGCGCAGCTGCGTGTCACAAAGGTTTCTTCAGATGAGATGTCTTTGAACACAACCAACCTATAGTTTTCCGGATGGAGACCTTTTTTCATGGCAAAAAAATTTCTTTTTCTAATTGGACGGCAAAGATAAGTGCCTTTCCCCGCAAAAACCAAGTTTTTGAACAAAATCTTTTTTCGGATGTGACCTTTTTTAGCTTATTCGTCGAAGAATGCGAACATTTTTATAAAAATTCTGTTCAACCTCAATAAATCGCATACATTTGCAATCAAATTCTGATTTAGGATCAAATTGTTAACAAACATTCTTTCAACTTGGCTTTTATGACATAATTATTAATTGCCGGGTTGATCAAACAACAATAAAAACATCCGTTCCGATGGAAATTTCAAAATCTCTTTTCGTTCTTTGGTTGGCCCTCGGCCTCATCAGTGGTATTGGTTTTGGTTTGGCAATCAGCAGCATGGCAGTCGGTTTGCCGATTGGTCTGGTACTGAGTCTGTTGACCGGTATCGTGTTTGAACGCGTCAAAGAATTCAACGGCTGGGCGAAGTAATTTGCTTAGCGCTGAGTCACTTTTGCATAGGGAAACGCCGCCAGCGGTGTTACATCGTGGTAACATTCCAGGCCTGAAATGCAGACGCCGGCTAACCGATCAAGCGCCACCTGCCCATTGTCCTGAATCGCGTGTTCGGCAACATACAGGTGTTCGATTTGGCCAATCACCATGATGGTCTTGTTCAGGTCAATCGAAATTTCCTGCACGAAGCGCATGCCAATTTTTACCTGGCTTTCCTGTACGAAAGGTGCAGGAAAGCCATCGAGCCACTCGGCATTAAGCCCGCAGGCGTCGAACTCAGAGGTCAGCGGATCAAATTTTGCTGACGTCGCATGCGCCTTTTCCACAAAATCCCGGTGGATATGATTGATGGTGTAATAACCGTTTTGCCGGATATTTTTGTAGGTATGCCCTTGCTCACCCACTACGGGCCGCTGAATGAATGCCAGCAAAGCCGGATCTGCACCGAGGTGTACCACCGAGCTGAAAATGGCTAGGTTGGTTACCCCGCTATCCGAAACGGTTCCGATCAGGTTGGCGGGTTTATATCCACTCACAGAATTGACTAAGTTGGCCCGGTAAAGACGCTCCAGTTCCTCAATGGCTGACCGGGTAAAATGCTTCATCTCTGATTGTTTTCAACAACCAACAACGGACTTGGGAGATGGTTTACTTATGTCGCGCATCAAGATTCCGCCGCTGTCCGTTGGGGGCACGATTTCTTCAATAAGCTAAATCTCTGGTTTAATCGTTCAAAAAGTGAAAACTTGGGGTTCATTCAGGTTACCTTCTGGATTTTTCATCCAAATCACCGGAATTTCGTTAATTTTGTAAAAAATCACTGGCATGATAACGGTCGAAATACCAGAATCCCTCTTGTTGTCACCACCTGTCTATTCTGCAAAAGAATTAAAGGTTGACTTGGCGGTTTTGCTTTACCGAAGGAAAAAAATGTCACTTGCAAAAGCTGCAAGCTGGTCTGGTCTTACCCGATTGGAATTTCAGTCTGCTATGGCTGAGCGAGGTGTTGAGTTACACTTCAGCGAGGAAGACCTTCAGCATGATCTACGCACACTGGATAAGTTTTTTTCCAAATGAGAATTGTCGTCAGCGATGCATCCCCTATTATCAACCTTGCCCGGATTGGACGTATAGCTCTGCTGCCAGCATTGTTCGAACAAATCATTATTCCACAAAAAGTCTTCGAAGAAATTGTTGTACAGGGCAAGGGGCAGCCTGGTGCAAACGAAATCACTACTGCTGATTGGGTAGAAGTCAAATCTTGTCAGGATGCATTTAAGGCCAAGCTGCTGGAAAACGAACTTGATCCCGGTGAATCAGAAGCTATTGTGTTGGCTCAGGAAATAAATGCGGATCTCCTCCTGCTCGACGACAATGCTGCAAGGGATGTTGCTGCGCGATTGGGTCTTGAATACACTGGTTTGCTAGGGATATTATTGAAAGCTAAACAAAAAGGCTTAGTGAAGGAAGTCCGCCCAATTATGGACGAGTTAGTCAATGTTGCCAATTTCAGGATTTCCAAATCTATCTATGACTCCATCATCAAACTTACAGGAGAGTAACAATGCAGAACTCAAAAGGTGCGTTCGTTAATCTCATCACAACTTCGCAATCACCTGCATCAACTCTGCTTTTTTTGCCCGCGAAACCGGCAGTGAGCGCTTGTTGCGCATTACAATTTCACCGCCATCCGTCCGCACAATTTTTTCAATGTGCTTCAGATTGATCAAAAAAGAGTTGTGCGCCCGGAAAAACAACGGGTTGTTGAGTAATTCTTCCACTTCGCGCAGGGATTTGGAGACGATGACCGGCTTGGGCTGCGTCGCTAAGTGGAAAGAAACGTAGCTCCCGTCCGACTCGCAAAATAAAATATCGGCAGTTTCCACAAACAACAATTCGGCGCCCACGGGTAAAGCGATGCGCTCTGGCACCGGGCTGTTCCGGAGGTATTGCACCGCTTCAAATTGTGCAGCCTTCGGAATCGGCGCGTGTTGGGCTTTTTCCACGGCGCGAACCAGCTCTTCGCGGTCAACCGGTTTTAGTAAATAGTCCAACGCATTGAATTTAAATGCTTTGACGGCGTATTGATCGTAGGCGGTGGTAAAAATCAGCTTGAAATCTACCGGTGCGCATTGTCGCAACAGGTCAAATCCATTGAGCACCGGCATTTCAATGTCTAAAAAAACCAGATCGGGGCGATTGTTCCGAATGGCTTCCAGCGCATTTTCCGCATCGTTAAAAATGCCGCTGACCTGCACGCCCGGACAATACTTTTCCAGCAACACGCGCAACACATCGGTGCAGTAAGCTTCGTCGTCTATGAGGAATGTTTTGAGCATTGTGTTTGGTTACTGGTTATCTGTTATTGGTTATTAGTTACCGGTAGCCAATCGGATTGTTACCTTCGTTCCGGTCGGGGATCCATCGGCAGCATACAAGTCTTCGATCATCGCATTGGCATTTACGCCATACAATTCTCGGATCAATTCCATCCGTTCGGCGGTCACTTGCAGGCCGTGCGATTTTTGGGTGACGGCAGATTTGCTTTTCAGCTCCATGGCCCGATTTCTCCCGATGCCGTTGTCTTCCACCACTACACATAAGCCATCAGCCTGGTTAAAGACCCGCACCGTCAGTTTCCCTTTTTCTTTTTGATGCATCAGGCCATGCCAGATGGCATTTTCCACATACGGCTGAATGAGCAGTGGCGGCAGTTCTATCTGCTCGGGGTGCACTTCCGGGCTGACAGAAATTTCGTAGTCGAAGCGGTTGCCGAAGCGCATGGCCTCCATTTCAAGGTAAAGTCGCAAGGCCTCCAGCTCGCGGTCTAAAGGTACCCGGTCGGATCGGGAATTGTCTAAAATCAGGCGAATGAGGCGCGAAAATTTGGTCAGGTAAGCCGAAGCTTCGTCGGGTTCGTTCACCAAAATAAAGCGGTTGATGGAACTGAGGCAATTGAATACGAAATGCGGGTTCATTTGCGCCCGCAGCGCCGCCATTTCCACTTTGGCAATGCGCCGGTTAAAATCGGTTTTTAAAGCCTCCTCCCGACGGATTTGCCCGATCCTGTAGCGCCAAAACAGGTACAACAGGCCCAATACAGACAAACCCGTCAGGATGCTGAACCACCCCGTTTGCCAGAAAGGCGGGCGGATGTGTATGTTCAGCCGCAAACCCGGCGCATTCCATCCCCCTTCTCTACTCGATTTCACTTCAAAAACATAGTCTCCCGGCGGCACATTGGTAAAAGCAGCCCGGTGGAGTTTCCCGTTGTCAATCCAGTCTTCCTGAAAACCGGCAAGTCGGTAAGCATATCGGTTTTTTTCTGGTTGTGAAAAATTGGTGGAAGCAAATTCAAAGACGAAAAAATTTTGTTGCCAACTCAGCTCAATGGTCTTTAAAAAACCAGGGCTGATCAAATGGTCGGGTTCTTTTTCAAAAACCTTGAACGAAGTAAGCAAAATCCGGGCATCGGTTTGGGCCTTCAGCACCGAATCGGGCCTGAAAACCGTGAACCCCTGCACGCCACCGAGCATGATTTCGCCTGTGCGGGTGCAGGCAATCGGCACATCTACCAGCTCATCCGGCAGCCCGTTGCTTTGATCGAAGGTGCGCACTTGCAGGGTATTCGCATCTACCCGGGCTAAACCTTTAGGCGTACCCACCCAAATATGCCCCGCTTTGTCTGTTTGAACGCTGATGACTTGGTTGGAAGGCAACCCGTTTTGGGTGTTAAGGGTCAGAAAAGCTTCGTTTTCCGGTGCGTTGTAATCAAACCGCGATACGCCACCCGGGTCAGTCGCAACCCATAGATAACCCTTGCCGTCGCGGCAGATCGAATTGACAATGAATGCGCCCAGTGTGCGTTCCGGACTGTTTTCTTCACGTTGGTAAATGTGGAAGCGGCCGGTTTTTTCATCGTATCGGAACAACCCATAATCCTGCGAACCAATCCATACCGTTTGGCGCTGCGGGTCGGCGAACACGCAGGAAAGGTTGCGCCCGATGAAGCCTTCCGCTTCGGCCGGTTTCCACCAGTTTTCCTGAGCGGCGCGCCAAACCCAAAGCCCCGAATCGTCCGTGGCAAACCACAAATTGCCGTGGCTATCCTCCGCCATATCCTGGAAAATGGAAGCTGATCCGGGGTTGGGCATGTGTTTGGGAATGGCGACCGCGCTCAACTTCAAGGTTCGGGGATCCAGCAAAAACAGCTGATTCCCGGCGCCAACCCAGATGCGGCGGCGGCTATCTTCATACAACAGCGCTGCAACACCGGGCAGTGCAATGGTCCGGATTATTTTCCCGCGTTCCATCACAAAAAGCTGTTGTCCCTCCAGGTTATTGGCGTATTGCCGGCCATCGGCGGCTTCGACGAGTCGGTAAAAAGGGTAGGCATCGGGGTCGGGTGGGCCGGACGCAACCCGGTCGAACCGAAAATGCTGCAAATCCGGATCGAAGCAGCGGAGGCCGTCCTGGCCGCCAAGCCAGACAAGGCCGGTCGGATCCCGGTGAACGATGCTGTCGGGGATCTCGGAATAAGCTTTCTGAGCCTGATGGAAAGAAAAGGTCAACGTTCCTGTATGAAAACTGAACGTACCAAGGTTGGTATACAGCCACAACTCCTGCGCCGACTTCCGCGCAAGGCGGTAAATTGTTTTATATCCGGCGGTTGCTTTTTCCGGCAAGGCCTTTTCGGCAAAAGCTTTCCACGGAAACGTGCGGAACGTGGAATCGCGGGTATTGAACAGGGTTAAGTCGCGGTTGTCGCAGCACAGCCACAAGCGGTCGTGGGTGTCGGGCAGCAGGTCGGTGACTAATGAATTGGGAAGGGAATGGTCATCCCGGCCCGTATTCCGCCAGGTTTTGAACCGTTCGGTGCGGGGATCGTAGCGGTTGAGGCCGTTTCGGGTGGCGATCCAGAGAAAGCCCCCAGCATCCTGTTCGAGGTCGGTAATGATTTCGTGGCAAACGGTGCGATCCGGTTGCCGGGCATCAGGCAGGTATTGGCGGAAAGCGTACCCGTCGAACCGGTTCAGGCCATACGTCGTGCCGACCCACAAATAGCCTGCCTGGTCGCGTAAAATGGTTTGAACTTTGTTGTCGCTAAGCCCGTCCCGTTCGGTGAAATGCTGGTAGAACGGGAGGTGTTGCGCCTGTGCAGCGAAGCCGGATAACAGGAAAAGCAGCAACAGGCGCATTCACTTATTTTTTATTGGACAGATTGACTGCCAAGGTAATCATTCCGTATCAAATTTCCCCTCCGTGATACGCACGACGGTGTTGCCGTTGTCGCTGGTGAGCGTGCCTTCAAATGTGCCTTCCAGATCCATTTCACTCAGTTTGGTAAAACGGATGGTAAAGCTTTCCCCATCTGCGCTGTTCACTGCCAGCAGGCGGATGTCGAAAGGATCCGTGCTGTTGGGATTCACATACTGCACGGCCCATACTGCCGGATCGTTTTTATTGGTAATGGTATAACTTCCTAACTTTTGAATGTCGTACAGCGCGATGTTGAACGGCTGGGACTTATCCGGCTTCATCTCGCCAGCCACGATGGTTGTCCCCTTTGGATAACCCTTGGGATTGTACGCGCCAAAAACGTCGGTGCATTCCACCAACTTGCCGTCCACTTTCATTGTCAGAAATGGCCCGCCAGCAGTCGCAACGGTTTTGGCTTCGCCCCCGGCTTGCGGTTCGGAAGCTTTGTTGCCGCAAGCCACCGCCAGCAGCAAAAACATAAAAGTTATTGACCTCATTTTGTATAAATTTTAGGTGTTTATACTTTCCCCCGAATGCCGATCGACATCATGTAGATCGCAAACAGCGATAACAGGGTATTCATCAAAATCATTTGAATGCCAAACAAATAGGCGTCTTCCGGTTTGCCTTTGGCAAAAACCACCGGCACCCGTTCGTGCAAATCGTATTGGGTAAAGGTGAAAAAAGTGGCTGCACTGCTGCGTCCTTCGAGGGAATCGGTAGCGCCTGCTGCAACCGGGTAGCGAAAAACCGGTCGGCGGGCTTTTTGTTTACCATTACGGACACCCGTACTTTCCAACTGCACAGAAGGACTATTCCTGCCTGCCAGAAACCCGGAAATTCGCCCCTCAACCACCTCGCCGGT
>JBJXFD010000042.1:0-4720 GCA_046153985.1 Saprospiraceae bacterium | reverse complement strand
TAGGTTGGTTTTTGCGCCAGGGCGCCAGCAATTCCAATACAAAAAAGAACGCGGAAACCACCAGAAACCAGTAGAAATAATTGTGCCAGTGAGGGGTTGATATTGCTTTCCACAAATACTTGGCGTACCCTTCGTAGGCATTTACAAAAATATCCCAATATTTTCCCATGTTGATTAAATGCTATTGATTAAAAACCTGCCTTGAGGTAACTCCATCCTGCCCGCTGCTTACTGGCAATTTCCAGCGCGCCCGACCTTGCAAAATTGGCTTCGTCCACAATTTGGGATTTGTCTACTTTGCGTTCCTTCAAAGAAAATTCGCAGGCCACAAATTGAATGCCTTTTTCGGCGTGTTTTTTGAGCTGCGCCTGAACAATGCTTCTTTCTTTCACCAGCATGTACAACCCCGGTCCATGGCAAACGACTTCGATTTCGGTGTCTGCCGCCACTGATGTGATGTTGTTCAGTTGTTTCATCAGGGCTTTGTGTGCTACGGTGTCTTCCGTCACCACCTGGATGACGATTTTGTTTCCGGCATAATCTTTATCCGACAGCGTTTGGTGCTGTGCGCTGACCGTCACAAAAGCAAAGAGCAACAGGCTCGCAATCAATAATTTATTCATTTTTATTTTTTTTGTATTTACGTGAATTTATAATCTACCCCGGAAACCTGAGTAAGCAGGGTTTGCGGCGCATCCAGAATATCGGCTGCTTCGGGCAGTTCCGGGCTCACCGGGGAGTTCGCGGCCAAATAATCCCGCATTACGGAATGCAGGGTATAAGGCGTGTTTTTCCCTTCGGCCACGTTTTTGATCCGGCAAAGCATGTCAATCGGGTCGCCGTCTCTTTCGCAGGCGCAAACGCTGTAAGTCTGGTTGAGGTCTAAGGGCTTGTCGCCAACGGTGACGTCCTTTACGCGTTTTCCTTTTTCACCAAAGGCATAAAACGACATTTTCATGCCTTTGAACTTGATCAGCCAGCCGCCAAAACGCTGGGCAGCCTCTTTCGCGAAAACATTGTTCAACTCGTTTTCTAACCAGTTCATAATTTGCTGGCCGGTCACTTTTGCGGTTCGAACCGTGCTGTCAATCGGCAACATGTCGTAAAGATACCCATTTGTGATTGGAATATTGCCGGTATGATCAGGCGTGGAGCGTGGCGGACAAAACCGGAAGCCATTGGAAAGCACGATGTCAATTTCGGGTAGTTTCCACTTCAGGGCATCCAAAACCATCGTATCAATGGGATTTTCCACCACAAAATAGCGATAGAGCGGAATGGCGCTGTACCCGACCACCTTGTAAATATCGTCTTCAAAGGGTTTTTCATTGTCTTTGATCAGCGCGGTGATCTCTTTATCGGCCTTGTACCGGTCGGCATTGACTTCGTCGAGGGTGTATTTATCGGCGATGACTTTTCCGTTTTGAATCGTCAGTTCGAGTTTGCCCACAAAAGAGCCAAAAGCGCCGGGTTCCACCACTTTCGCGTATTTACACTGGATTGGTTTGCGCACCCTTTCATGCGTATCGCCACCCAAAACGTAGTCCACACCTTCGCATTCCGGCAGGTTGGCCAGCGCAATCTGCTGCGACAAGCCTAAGTGCGCCACCACCAGCACATACGCGCATTGCTCCTGTTCGCGTAGCACGTTGACATAGTGCGCCAGATTTTCCTCAGGTTTGGTGTAAATGATGCCTTTGCTGTAAGCCGGAGACTGCCGCATCGGCACCAGTGGGTCGGTATAGCCTAAAAAACCGATTTTTACGCCGCCTACATGCCAGATGTAGTAGGGAGGAAAAATGAGCTCACCCTTTTTTTTGTCGCCCAGATCGTGGTACATATTGGCACATACTTTAGGCGCGTTTAACGAACCCAGCAGGGTTTGCATGGCTTTTTTGTAATAAACAACCTCCCAGTTGCCCGGCAGGTAGAGGTCGTATCCTAAGCGATTCAGGATAGGCACCATGGCCTTCCCGCTCGTTTTAATGGACAATTCGCTGCCCTGAAACATGTCTCCGGTATCCAGCACAAACGTGAGCGGGTTCTTTTTCTTTTCTTTTTTCAGATAGGTTGCCAAATGCGCGTAGCCGCCTGTTTTTCGGAAAACCGCTTTTTCGTTTTCCCAAAAAAGTTCGTCGTGCGGGTATACCTGGCAATGCACGTCCGTTGTTTGCAGGATACTGATGGTGAACGGTTTATCGCTATTGACTATAGGCGGTTCGGAGACCTGCACGGCGTTGGCCAGCAAAGGACTCGCGCTGACCAATCCTGCGCTTGCGCCCAGGGTTCCGACTTGTCGTAAAAATTTTCTTCTGCTCTGTTCCATAATAACTTGTCGTGTGTATGTAAAAAAAGTTGAATTGGTTGAATTGGTTGAAATAGTTTGCCCCTTGCTATTTTTCCTGCATTTTTTTCATTGCTTCGATGGGTTTAAACGGTCCGTATTTATGTTGAAGCTCGGAAAAATCATCTGCAAAAGGCCCAAAGGGATGATCAACCGGCTTTTTGGAAATATCCGGCCAATCGCCGGGCACTTCTATATGCGGCCTTTTTTGGGAATTGACAAAGGCGGCAACATCCCAGGCTGCTTCGTCTGAAAGTTGCGGCGAAGTAAAATTTATCCCAAGCGGCATGTTGTATTTGGCGTATTTGGCAAAATTACTGATGCGGTAAAGTCCGGCGCCATCGTTGTAGCTGTGCCTGCCCCAAAGCGGTGGGTAAAGGTATTCTGTGCCAGCATTGTTCAGCACGCCTTCGCCGTTTGGCTGGTGGCAGCTTTGGCACAAATTTTCATAAACCAATTTGCCTTTTGCAGGGTCGGCAGCCCGGTCGAGGTAGGGCAGTTCTTTTAACCCGGAGCCGGTGGCTTTTTCTCCTTTCGGCATGTTGCTGCCCAAAAATTCGATGTATGCTTTAATTGCCTGCATTTCGCTGCTGGCAATGTCTAGAGGCTGGCCGTTTAGGCTGCGCTCAAAACAATCGTTCACCCGCTTGTAAATATCTTCTGTAGTGCCGCTCCTCGCTCTGAATTTAGGGTAAGTAGCCGCAACCGAGCCATAGTTATTCCCAAATATTGCGGTACCTGCCGACAAATGGCAATTTTGGCAATTCAATCCATTGCTGACCGGTTTAACAGATCCTCTTGGGCCGAGGTACTCTGAAGTATGTGCAATTAATTCCCGGCCGTATAAAACCTGCTCCCGTTGTTTTTCGTGTTCTATCTTGTTTGGGTTTGGCGCAATCCAATAATAAGCTGCATTGCCTTTGGGGGTAGCGTTGTTTCCTTTTTTTTCAGCATTAGAAAATGATTTTGAAAATTGATCCAATCCACCATCAAACAAAAAAGCCAGGGCCAGGGAAAGGAAGACGGATACCAGGATAATGAATGCGGTGGTCGCCAAATTGACGACTATCGTAAACAGTTCATTTTCGCGTGTTCCATTGCGATTGTTTTTCATGTCTGGTCAGTAACGAAAATTTACAATTATTTGATTTTGTAAAACTTCCGCTAAGGTAAATGCAAACTGACAAAATAATTGTGACATGCATCACACAAGGCGACTATCAGACGATAAAAACAAATAATCCATTCATTTCCTGAAATCAACATTCCAGGTCAACCCTGCCTGAAGGGTATGGTTGCGTTCGTGCCGGAGGCCGTCGGGTTTGATGACATACTGGTTCAAATAGCCAATCTGAACATTTACCCGGGGATTGATCCGGTAGCCTAGCGCTGCATACAGGCGGCTTTGATCCAGAATGTTTCTGGCAATGCCTTTGCCGAAACCGAGAAATAGCTCCACATAGGTGGCGGCAAAAAAAGTACGGTCGGCCAACTCCGGACGCCCGATGGGCAGGGTCAGCAGGAGGCGGTAGCGGAACCGTTGCCGGAAAACGTATTTGTCCTCTGCGGGTTGTTCCAGAAACCGTTGCTCCAGCCGGTAGCGGTGGTGGATGTACAAGGAGCCTGACTGGTGCTGGGTAATCCATTGCTGCCAGATGCGGTGCTCAGTAAACGTGGCTCCAATAGGCTGATCGCCATAAGGATAGGTAACAACCCAGGCATAACCGGCGGTCAGGGTATTTTTGTCATTGGCATGATAATCGGCCCCAACGCGCAACAGCGATTGTTGCCAGGTCTCCCCTATTCCGTAGCGCCTCCATTGGTACTCCGTGTGGATGCCCCAACGGTCGTTCAACCGGTGGTTCCCGAAATACATGTACCAACTGTGGAATTGGGTCGAAATATCCTTTTGGGCGGATGCTGAATTCAGGCTTGTAAGGAAAAAAAATACTGTCAGGATAACAATAAATCGAATGTACATGGTGAATTTAGGTTTGTTTACTTCTTGGCAATCAATCGGATTACCGCTGCCGGGCCGACATGATATACCACTTCCTGAAGAAAAACCTCAGTTTCCTGTAAAAGTTCGATGTTCATCCCTAAAAAATCATCCAGCAGGGCTTTCGGAGAAAAAAACATAGCGCTATCCCGGGGACCTCCGGATTGGAAATCAATTAATAAAAAAATAGCCTGGCAGCCGCAAAACTACCAGGCTATTTTGGAAAAATTAAAAATTAAAGCGATTTTTTTGGGCGTTGTTGCATGAAACAATCCTGTACTGTGAAAGTAGATATTTGCCAAATTTTTTCAAAAATAGTGTTGATTATTTGAGAATAATTTGGCTTCAAGAGGCTTTCTCCAAACAGGAAATGTTCA
>JBJXFD010000037.1:0-17727 GCA_046153985.1 Saprospiraceae bacterium | reverse complement strand
TCGTGAGCACCGAAGACAAAGAAGCGGACTGCACCGTCACGGTCAGCCTCGCCGACCTCGAAGGCGTCATGAATGGCAGCATCAACCCAATGATGGCCTTTATGACCGGCAAAATTAAGGTGAAGGGGGATATGGGTGTTGTGATGAAGTTGCAGGGATTGTTGAAGTAGGTAAATTTACTAAACAACCCACTCCCAGGGCCAGCCCCATTCCCCCGGCGCTGCGTCCCTCCGGCATAAGCCCAACAAAAATCCACCGCCGCCTGCTCCGCATAACTTTATGCGGAAATCATCGCTTTCGAGGCTGCGTTCCCAACGTGGTAAAAATTCGTTGGGGATCATTTCGCGGAAATGGGTTAATTGAAACCGGCTGATGACTTCGGTGCTGGCAAAGAGGCGCGCTGTGTCTATGTCTAAGAAGGCTTGAATGGCCGCGTCCACAGTGGGTTTCAACGTGGCCTCCACTTCGTGTTGGAAAAGTTCTGCACGGCATTTTTCCAGAAACAACTGCACCAAAGGCCCGGTTTGCCGGGCTTTTCCTGTATTGATGAGGAAAAACCGGAATTCCTGCGGCCAGGTCACCCCGGGCAATACGCTCACCCCGCCCGAACCAGACAAAACAACAGGCCGGTCTACATAGCTGATAAATGGATCAATGCCCGAACTGGATGCGTGAAAAAAACATTCCAATGCGGCCAATTCGGCCTTAAGTGCCGGCAGCCGGGCCACATCGTCAGCTGCCACCGGATTCCGGGCATAGCGTTCATACACTGCTGCCACCACTGCACCGGAGCTGCCTAAGCCATATCCCGTTGGAATATTGGATTTGAAATAAAGCCCTTCCGCGAGGTCTTGCTGAAAGCGTCGGAAATCCATTTCAACGGCCTGTTCTCCGAGCCAGGCAGCAAAACGGGGCAAATCCTGCTGCAAAGCCGCAGCCTCTGACTTCCCCGCCCAATCCCACGCGCCGCCATAGTGCGCAAGCGGAACCGCTAAGGCTTTGGAACCCCGGATGACGGAATATTCGCCGAAGAGGAGGAGTTTGGAAGGGTAGGTTTTGTGCATTTCAACAACAAGTCATTTAGGTGTAAGAGCCACGTACAATTGCATTCATCTTACCTATGATTATTTCCATTCGCTCATCAATACCGTCAAAATAGAGATGACCAGGCATCGCATTCATAATTTGTTCATTTGCTAAGATTTTTCTGATATAAAGGCTAACCATGGCGCCACCAACAAAAACAACCTGACCGTTTAGTTCGCCTAATGCCCGGGCAATCTTGACAGTTGCCTTTCTGTTGATGACCGTATTCTTTAGCATATTCTCTTTGTCAATATTTCCAATGCTAAATTCCGTTCTCTGGCTCGCCCAACGCGTAGCGCATCAATCAATGCCAGGCATTCGTACAACTGTGAATCCAATTCAACCGCCTGAACCACCGAAGGATAGAACGGCAAAATGCTGTGCCCGCGCATGTGCCCTTTAGCGTATGGCCAGACATAGTTTTCACTGCTACTTATGAGATTTACCAGTGGTTCCGCACTATGAGCCGTTGGAATGCCGCGGACTTCTACGCCCGGCTGCTGAGGGAATATGTATGGAACCCCATATTGCAACAGGTCCATGAATGGCTTTCTTGCGACTTCCTTGCCGTTGCTTTGCAACAAACGGGCATAAGCAGACCTTTTCAAAGACTCACTTATTTCAGATTGGCTGATAAAAAGAGACCTGGCCAGGGAGATTTGATTCCATGATCCTTCTGAACCCATGAGCAGTTTTAATAAGACCACCAAATCTTGTGGGCGCAGCGTTGGAATAGCTTTTTTATTCATTGAATATTCTATATCGCGATATGCAAATGTAGATATTTTTTGATTGATATTCAATTTTTTAAAAAATTATATCGCATATCGCGATACCCGATATTGGCAATTAAATGATTGATCACTGACGATGACCAAAACGCACAAACAAGAAATGAATGGGTATTCAACATCCTCATTTTCATTCCAGCAACGGCTCTTCATATAGTTCTTGCTGTGGCTGTAACTGGTGGTTCATGATCCGGCGGGCGCAGGTATGCCCATCGCGCACATCCGGATATAAATGTCAGAGAATCCAACTGAAAACAAGCTCATCCAGGCCCAAAGCATGTGTTTTTGGTTGAAACAGGTGACGCACATGTAAGCTTTGCGCCGCAGCGGGGATCCCGAAAGCCGGTCAACAATGCCCCCCACAACGTGGCGAAAGGAGTGACACCCCAGGGTATGCCTATCTTTGTATAAAATCAATCATCAATGAGCGTCCAAACTGTATATGATCATGTCGCCGATTTCATTGCCAGCATGGATCCAAAACGGGTGCTGGAAATGAAAACCCCCGAAACCATGAGTATCCGTTTAGAAGATTTGATAGACAAAGAAAAAGACGGGATGCTCACCGTTGAGGAGAAAGACGAGTTAGATCATTATCTTGTGCTTGAGCGGCTGATCCGGCTGACTAAAGTGCATGCGCGGATCCGTCTTGCGCAATCATGAGTCGTAAAATACCAGAAACCCTTCGAAAAGCAGCCGCCAAAAAGGCCGGTTATCGCTGCGAATATTGCCGCTTGCCGTCAGATGATTCCTTCTATGGCTTTCCTATTGATCATGTTATCAGCCGCAAACATGAGATGGCTGGGATTTGACCGATATGTCTTCTCTTGAAACCAGGCCTATTGTCTGCGCACCGACATCCACCACCAATTCATCGCCGGTTTCGCCATTAGCCCCTTCAAAGCGTTCGATCCAGAAACTGAAATCGGAATCTTCTTCCTGGATGATGCGGACGCGCTCGCCGGCAATTTGCACCCAAAGCAGGGGATTGCCGTCAGGGGCTTGTTGCAGGACGGTGAGGTCAGGGGCAATGGCTTTTATGAATTCGAGCCAGTTGTGGTAATTGGTATCCATGCTGTGAAAATTTAACCCAAAATAAAGTACAAAATGCGAAAAAAATGGCGGTCAGGAATGCCCGGCCAGCCAGATGCCAAGGGGACAGAATTCATTCGTTATCAACTTCATGCTTCAACAAATCATTGATTTTTGCCAATCGCTCCGCGATCACTCCCGCAGAAGGCAACAGGCTTTGGTAGCGCTCGGGCAGAATATTAGAAGTGCTGTACGTCGCTACGCCGATAGGTTGGCTCGCATTAGCAAGGGAGTATTCCACAATGGTGCGTTTTTTATTTTTGCAGATGATGATGCCAATGGCATTGTTTTCGTGAGGAAGTTTTACCTGAAGGTTCAACGCCGTGAGGTAAAACTCCATTTTGCCTTTGTATTCGGGTTTAAAGTCACCAATTTTCAACTCTATGGCGATCATGCACTGTAGTTGTCGATGATAGAGCAACAGGTCAATGAAATATACTTCGTCTTCTACCTTGAGGCAGTATTGGTGACCCAGAAATGCAAAATGAGCGCCCATTTCTATCAGGAAAGCACGGATTTGGTTTACAAGAGCCAATTCCAGCTCGCGCTCGCTGTGTTCGTCGGTGAGTTCTAGAAAGTCGAACGTATAGTGGTCTTTGACGGCTAATTTTGCCTGGTCTTTATAGGCGTCCGGCAGCGTTTGGTCAAAGTTGGTTTGGTTGAGGAGGTATTTTTCATAGGTTTTGTTTTCGATGTGGTGAATGAGTACATCCTTTGTCCAGCCAAATTTTCGAACATGTAGTAAATAGAATTGGCGCTCAAAATCTTCTTTACACTTGGTAAAAATCATCAGATTGTGCGTCCAGCCAATTTCTCCAACTAATGGTTGGAGATTTGATTTGTCGAAGTATTCGGTGTAGAACTGGCGCATATACCATAGATTGGTACTGGAAAGCCCGTTCATCCCCGGAAAAGTTTTTTGCAAATCTTCAGCCAATTGTTGAACCACCGATTTTCCCCAGCCCAATGCTGCTTGTTTTTCTACAATCATTTTGCCCAAATCCCAATATAGCCCTACCAGCTCCTTGTTGACGGCTCTGAGTGCTTCATATTGGGCTTTTCGAATGCGTTCTTTTACTTCTGCAAAGAAGTTTTGATAGGCGATTTGGTCTTTCATGTCGTGTTCTTTTAAGTGGCAATGTAGCTATTTTGCAGGTGATGTAAGGTGTACACGACACAAAGGTATTTTCCTTTTGGAGATTTACAAATATTTTGGGTGTATAATGTTGGATAATCTGTCTTGCTTTCTAAACCCTCGGATTCGAGGGGTTTGGAAATGAATCATGTTCAAAGGCATCGAATTCGATGCCTTTAAAGCTGAAATCGGAATCGGCTTCCTGGATGATGCGGATGCAAATTACCCCCCCACCAAAACCTTCGTACACTCCTCCCCAAACTGACTAATAATCCGTATCGCAATTTTTTGCCCTTTATTTTTGATCTCGATGGGATGTGAAATGTGGCCGTACAACCGATCAAAAGCTTCCTCTTCAATTTCGATTTTCAACGTCTTTTCCACTTTCTTTTTGGTGTTGTCTTTGGCAAGGTTGTCCAACCCTTTTTTCCATTTGTCGAACTCCGATTTGTCGCCGCTGTTGGAAGTTTTCTGTACATAAAGTTCGCAAATCACTTTGTATGTTACCTTTAAAATTCATCATACTTTTTATTAGATCCTTTCGATTTTTCAATAGGGTATTTTAATTCATTATTTTTTATTTTTTCAATAATTATTTCTTTTACGTCAAGTTTATAAAAATCTGCAAGTAAAAATGCGTTACAAAATACATCTGCAAGCTCAGATTTTATTTTTTCAACGTCAGCATCCTTGGTGCTTTTCCATAAAAAGGCCTCAAGTAATTCAGATGATTCTATACTTAGGCTAATGGCAAGATTCTTTGAATCATGAAATTGCTCCCAATCTCTTTCGTCTCGAAAGTGTTTAATCTTTTCAATAATATCCTTGATTTCTGACTTCATCCTTTATAGATATTTGAATTATGCCAATCAATATATTTTTCATTTGGCTTATTTGTATCTTTGTTTGGAAGGAACATCAATTCTTTTCCATGGTATTGGTAATATTCTTTTCCATTTTGAAACTCTTCTTTTATCCGAGCGCTGATCTCAATTTTATAGTTAGTCGTTATTGTTAAATACCCACAATCAAAAAGCTTATGCATGTCAGACCTCAATAAAATTCCATTTGAAATAAAATGCGGCCCTGACTCAGCATATGGCTTGATGTGAGCTGCTTCCAAAACCGGCAGCGTTTTCTCTCCTGTTATCGAACATCTCCTTGAATAAGCATCAGTAACCAAAACACGAAAAGCACCTTGTCCCAATCTTACTTTGGTTAAAATGGAATTTCCATAAGCTGGAGATAACGGTTCTTCTAACAGTAGTTGGCTTTTACCTTCATCAATTGAATTTAAGTACAAATACTTTTCTAGAAGTCGTTCAACTTTTTGCCAAATATTTTTA
The DNA here is from genome assembly GCA_046153985.1 of Saprospiraceae bacterium. Classification (GTDB taxonomy): domain Bacteria; phylum Bacteroidota; class Bacteroidia; order Chitinophagales; family Saprospiraceae; genus JABWAJ01. The sequence goes on along the minus strand of JBJXFD010000037.1, from coordinate 12,277 downwards.
CCAATTGGTTCTTCTGTATTGTAAGATTTTCCCTGAACTATGCTTTTACCCCAGTCCTCTGGGGTTTCAATCCAATCCTCTTTTTTAAAAAATATAGGGTTCGTTAATACAATACAGCCAATTGTTGGGTTTAAATTAGCCTTGTCTGATCGATAATTCAGAATCATACGACTAAATTCATCAAAAGTTTCACAGCCATTCCTATTCTTAAATGTGTCCCAAGCAATACTTATTGGTAAAAAAGTGTGGCTTGAGAAAAAGCCAATTCCTCCAATTGCATTCAAAGGGCTTTTTAATTTAAAAAGAAATGGTGCACCTGGAGTTAGCACTTTAAAATTTACACTACCTCCTGGCTGCCAAAAATTTATGTCTTCCGGATTAATCTTACTAAGATAGTCATACCAATAATTGTCAGTTACTCCCAGGTAGAATCTCATGGATAAAGTATTTAGCTAATAAGGCCAAAGTTAAGATTGCTGCATTTATTCACCAAAATAATTCTCACTCCTCCTCCGCCGCAATAAACCCAAAACTCGCCCACTGCCCTCCCTTCAAAATCTTTGCAAACACTTCCCGCGCTTCCACTTCCCGCCCATTAACCAGCAGCCAATTGCCAAAGCCATAACCCAGCGTCGCATTGCTCAGCGCATTGGCGCCAGTGTCGAGCGCAGCCCGGATATCCGCTTCGCTGCGTTTGCCCTGGTAGAGTTGAAGGAGCGTCAGGTAGTCCTGGTTTTCGATCACCTCTAAGTTATCAGCGATCGTATCAAGGGCTTTGGCGGCTTGTTTGTCGCGGCCCAGCCGGCGCAGGGTCATGTAGTACCAGTTGGTGGAGGAGACGAGACCGTCGGTGTTGGTGGACAGGTTCACGCAGCGCTTCCAGGCCGGGAGCGCTTTTTTGAAATCACCTTTTACGTAATAGGCCAGCGCCAAGTGGTACCAGATATTGGATTGCAGGCTGCTGGTGGGAATGTTGCGCGCATTGGGCAACCCGTCGGGCTCCACTTCGTCGGGGCGGTTGCGGGTGAGGCGGGCAGCCTGTTTCAGGTCGCGGATGGCGTCGTCAAAGCAGCGGATGCTGATCAGGCGGTGGCCCCGGTGGCGCAGGAAACGGGCATCGGCAGGAAATTGCGCGACGCCTTTGCTGAAGACCGCAATCGCTTCGCGGTACTGCCCCAGGTAGGCCATGCGGCGACCCAGCCAGATCAGGGCATCGGGGTCGTTGGGTGCGCGGTCGTGTTGCTCGCGAGCCTCAGCCAATTTTTCTTCAAATGCTTTTCGGGTAGCATCTGACAAGACCGGCACCACGATGACGGCGGTTTCAAGGCAGGATTGAGCGCCTACTCCAGGCGCAAGGGCAGGAAACAGGAGGATACAAAACAAACGGAAAGCATTTTTCATAACTGGGTAGGGTATTGGTCCATCAAAAAATTATGCTGTTGATTTTAATCCAACTTCCCCCACCTCCAGCTGATACCTTGCTCACATCCTATTTCACTATTTTTTCGTCCCGCCAACCGGGTTTCCTCTAGGTCTTTTGCCGTGTTGTTCAAAATATTGGTCAATATATTCATCTTCAATTGCCTTTGCTTTCGCTCTCCCTTGGATATTCCTGAGCAGGACAATCCCGATATACCGGACAAAGCCGACTGCCAGATTTAGAACATTGACCTGACTGCGTATTCTTTTGGAAAGTCCGTCTTTTCCAATTGGGTCATCGGTAATTCCGTATTTGAACACATTGTCTTCCACCGTATCCCTGATTGCATACAGGTGATGTGGGTTCGGGTTCTGGAGGGAGTTGCCGTGATCGCTCATCAGTACTTCTTAAAAAGTAATCGTATCCGCACCCCATCCATTCGGGTTAAATCCCGTTTCAAAGATATACCGGGGAAGGTAATCGAATTCTTTGCCCGTTTTTCGCAACCAGGCACGTTCGGGAAGATCCAGCAGTGCTTCAAAGAATAAGTCTTTCGGGAAGGCGGCAGGGTTTTTCAAGACTCCTTCAAAATAGGCGCGTCCATTTGCAACGACGCAACAACGGCCGTAGAGGAACAAATCCGAAGAAATACCTTCATCACCTGAAGTGGAATGCTGCGCGTAATCTCTTCCGTCTAAAAGGTACAATTTTTCGGAAAGCAAATCGTAAAAACTGAGGATGGAAGAGGTTGTCAGCCTGGAAAGATAATGCACAGCCGGCTCAATGACTGCGTCGTCATTCCCTTCTTTTGTCCAGTCAAACAGCGCAATCACCTCCCAAAAGCGGTCTTCGTTCATGACCTCCTCTTCGGACAAGCCCACTCCCGTGACAAGCTGCATTTGGGCATCCGGATACTTTTCCTGCAAGTCTTTGATCACTGCCGGATTCAATGAGCGAAGTGGAATTTTGATGGCAGTTTGCATGATGCTGATTTTTAACAAAGTTAAGCAGAAAAACTTAAAACATCCCGGATAGGTTCATGCAGCGCTTCCATTTTTTAAACACACTCCAGCCGATACCCAACCCCATGCACCGTCGCAATCTGCACCCCTTCATCCCCCCGCAGCAGTTTCCGCAGCCGCGAAACAAACACGTCTAAGCTCCGCCCCACAATAATCCCTTCGTCTTCCCAGACCGATTTAAGCAGGAATTCCCGTTCCAGGAGCTGGTTCGGGTGGCTGATGAACAGGTGGAGCAGCTTGGTCTCGCGGTAGGTAAGGGATTGCTGGACGCCATTGACGAAGAGCAATTGGTTGGCCAAATCAAGGCTGGAATTGCCGAAACGCAGGGCGTTGGCGTTGGGATCGGCAACTTCGGGGGCAGGCAGCACAGCGGGCTGTACGCCTTCCCGTTGCGCCCAACGCCAGCTTCCAAAGGCCATCACCGCAAGCAAACAGCCGCTGATCCAGAGCCAGGGTTTCGCAGGCGGCGCTTTGGCAGGCACGAAGGTCACCCGCAGGTTGTAGCAGCTGCCGGCCAATGTCCGCCCGCCGCAGGGCGCTTCCTGCTGGTGCAGAAAATCCAGAAAATTGTAGCCCAACTGTAGTTCTCCGTCGGAGCAGTCGAGCACGGCCACATCGTAGTTGTCGCGGATGTCGTGGACGTCAAACGAAGCTTGCAGCAAGGCCGGCAGGGTGTCGTAGTTGAACGGGCGCTCTAAGCGGATGAACCAGACGCTGTCGCCGGTATGTTGAACGGGCGGAATTCGGGACGTGGTGTCGCCGGTTGCGGCCAGCAGGTAGTGCGCTGTGCGGCGCAAAGCAAGGTTGACCTTTTCGGCAAACCGCGGCCCGGCAACGGGAGCAGCCTGCGGTCGGGTAACCCATTGCACCGACAGCAGGCTGACGGCCAGCAATGCCAGGATAATCGCAGAAGTTTTTATTGAAGTCTGGTTCATTTCTGCAAAAATAACGGCATTGAGCGAAAAAAACTATTTAGTGTCTGTCTTTATAGTCCGATAGCTGCGTTCATTTCGACTACGCTCAATGACCGGTTGTTGAGCGAAGTCGAAACAAAACCGGTCATTTACGTTAGTAAACTCCCGTTTTTGGGGCAAAATATGCCTTGCTCTCGAACTCTAAAGAACAGACACCTCCTAACAACCAAAGGTTCGGAAAAAATAGACAGTACCCTCCGCAACCTCCATATGCAAAAACTGTTCTTTATCGGGCGCCTTGCGCACCATTTCCCAATTTGCGCCCCCGTCGGTGGAGCGGTACAAGCCCTTTTTGTGGCTGCAAATCAACACCCCCTGCACGGCAACCAGATCGTGAACCCCTTGATCCTGTGGCAGGCCCTTGTCCACGCGCTGCCAGCTTTGTCCGGAGTCGCGGGAGGCACTTATTTCTCCGAATTGCCCCAACACCACAAGGCGGTCTTTTAAAACCGCGGTGGTGCGTACCATTCCGGCTTCGAGCACCCATTCCCAGGTTGCGCCCTGGTCGCGCGAGCGGATGAGGCCCCGGTAGGTACCCCCAAAAAGGACGCCGTTTTGTTCAACCAAGGAGGTCACCTGGCCTTTGTTAAAGACTTTTTTCCAGGTTTTGCCCTTGTCTGTAGTGCTGAAAACGCCGGTATCAGTGCCAACAAAAAGCTTGTTTTTTGATTGAAGCACCGCCCTTATGGTTTTGTCTTTCAAATTGTTGTCCATCGGCATCCAGGGGATCCAGATATTGCCGATGTCGGTGACTTTGAAAAAACCGCCGTCATAAAGAGTAGCATACAAATCCTGGCCTTCCGCGTAAAACCCGGTAATTCTTTCATAGGAAACAAAAGGCATATACCCGACCGGAAACCATTGCGTTGCTTTGGTATGGCCGGTGTAGATGCCGTAATTTTCGGTCGCAATCAGGAGGTTGTTCCCCTGCGCTTCTAAGTGCATGACCCGCGCATCCTCCGGCAAACCGGAACTAACCAAGTCCCAACTCAGCCCGAGGTCGTCGGAACGGTAAAGGATGTCGGGCGCCGCGACCGGATTGGCCGGGTTTTTTTCTGATGGCTGCCCGGGCGTAAAAACGAAGAGCAGTGCGATAAAAAGCAATTGATAGATCATGTGAATGTTTTTTTAGAGCAGGTTGGAATTCCCCAGCATGCTATTATTGAACCAAAATTTCGTGATGTGGCAATGCGTAGCCTTCTTCCAGCAAAAGGAGTACAATGTGATCGCCTTTCTGGCACTTGGCCAGTACCTTTTCAATCTCAATTTCGCGATACGTGCTCTTCGCAAACATGCGCAGCGTATTGAACTCTTTGTTGCGAATCGCTATCTGAAAAGGCAGTTTCCCAGTGGGAATGCTTTCGGTAGGCGAGAGGCTGGCAGTTTGCACCGTCAATACGCCGGTAGTGGTAGATGGAAGGAAACACTTGCCTTCGGGCGTGTATTCGTTCACCACAATTTTGTCGCCCACAAAAGCAGCCGAGCAGTTTTGCGCGATTGCGAGGGTGGAAAAAGCGCTGCACAGCAGGAGGAGCACGATGATTTTTGTACTTTTCATGTTTGTGATTTTTTTACTGTGCAGGTTTTTTTTTACCACATAGGGCAGATAGAAGTTTTTACAACTTGTCCGCTTTGGCGGAATAGGAAGCATTGTTCTTCCATGTTCTAACCGGGAACAGCGACTATGTGAACTATGTGAAAACAACTACTGTGAACTATGTGGTAAAAACAAAAACTACCCAGCCACAAAAGTACTCCCCGTTTTCCCGCACACCGATAAATCCCTGTAAAACAATGTAAAGGAAATGTAAAAGCTCTGGGTGGAATTTTTTCACCCCCGAATCCATTACAAATCCTTACTTTTAACATTCGCCGCAGACTACTCCATCGTGGCTGTCTGATTCCTTCGGGAAGAAGACGGTCGAGGAAAGTCCGGACAACGCAGCGCGCCGCGCCACCTAACGGGTGGGGTTTTGCCGGTTTTGCCGGCAAGGCACAGAAAGTGTCGCAGAGAACTATACCGCCACGGCTTTCGGGCCGGGGTAAGGGTGAAAACGTGCGGTAAGAGCGCACGCTTCCGGTTGGTAACAGTCGGGAGGGATAAACCTCGCGGGTTGAAATGCCATGTACATCCCGGTCGTCCGGGCGCAGTTCGGCTGCGCAGGGCTACAGTGTTGCGCGCACAGGTTTCCTTCGGGAAAGCCGGGAGGGGTAGGCAGCTAGATCCTGTCGGTGACGGCAGGGCCAGATAAATGATGGAGATTCCGGCTTCGGTTGGGATTACAGGATCCGGCTTATTGGTCTGCGGCGATTTTAAAAATAAAACTTCCTATGCAAATCTCAGGCAACATCATCGCCATCGAGACCCGCGAAATTTACCGGGGCGTCCTCCACGTCAGTGAAGGCAAAATTCTCCGCATTGAGCGTACTGGTGAAGCCACCCATGAAGGCCCCTGGCTAATGCCGGGTTTTGTGGATGCGCACGTTCATGTGGAAAGTTCCATGCTGATCCCTTCCGAATTTGCGCGGATGGCGGTTGTGCATGGCACTGTAGCCACCGTTTCCGATCCGCACGAAATTGCCAATGTGCTTGGCATGGAAGGCGTGCGCTACATGATCGAAAACGGGAAACAAGTGCCGTTCAAATTTTACTTTGGCGCGCCATCCTGCGTGCCGGCCACCACGTTTGAAACGGCGGGAGCAACCCTGACCGCAGCGGAGGTAGAAGAACTCCTGCGCATGCCGGAAATCACTTACCTCTCGGAAATGATGAATTACCCCGGCGTCCTGTTCGATGACCCGGTGGTGATGGCCAAAATTGCTGCCGCCAAAGCCATTGGCAAGCCCATTGACGGCCACGCGCCCGGGTTGCGCGGCGATGATGCAAAGCGCTACATCGCGGCGGGCATCAGCACCGACCACGAGTGTTTTACTTATGAGGAGGGCTTAGAAAAGCTTCAATTAGGCATGAAGGTCATCATCCGCGAAGGAAGTGCCGCCAAAAACTTCGAAGCGCTGATTCCTTTGTTGCCGCAATTTCCCGACCGCATTTTTTTCTGCTCTGACGACAAGCACCCTGACGACCTGATCACCGGCCACATCAACGCGCTGGTTGCCCGGGCTTTGAAAAAAGGGTGCGATCTGTTTGACGTGCTTCGGGCCGCCTGCATCAATCCGGTGCAGCACTACGGCCTGAATGTGGGCCAATTGCGCGTCGGCGATCCTGCCGATTTTATTGAACTGGAAGACCTCGAAACCTTCCGGGTGCGCGCCACGTACATCAACGGCCAAAAAGTGGCCGAAAATGGACAGACCCTGATCGAAAGGGTAGAAGCGCCCATTATCAACCATTTCCAGACCGATCCCAAAGCCGCTAAAGATTTTAGGATTGCAGCAGCAGGCGCCAACATCCGGTACATTGAAGCGCTCGACGGCGAAATTGTCACGCGCAGCGGCATTGCACCGGTGAAACAACGGGATGGATGGGCAATTGCTGATTCGAACGAAGATTTGTTGAAAATAACGGTGGTCAACCGCTATCAGAACGCCACACCTGCTGTCGCGTTCATCCGCGGGTTCGGATTGCAGCACGGAGCCATTGCCTCCTGCGTTGGGCACGATTCGCACAACATTATTGCCGTTGGAACCGATGACGAGGCGCTTTGCCGCGCGGTGAATGCCATTATTGAACACCGAGGAGGGATTGCTGCAACGGATGGCAACACCTTGCACGTGCTGCCGCTGCCCGTGGCCGGCATCATGACCAATGCCGACGGCTACGAGGTAGCCCGGCAATACGCGGAAATAGATTCGTGGGTAAAAAAGACGTTGGGATCCAAGCTTGGCGCGCCGTTCATGACGCTGTCTTTTATGGCGCTATTGGTGATTCCGGAATTGAAGTTGAGCGATCTGGGGCTTTTCGACGGCGGGCGTTTTGCGTTTGCAAAGCTCTTTGAACAGGGCTAAAAAAAGACGTCTGCCCTGTTGATCAGGACAGACGCATCAAAACAAAACGAAAAACCAACTTTAAACAAGTCTCTTTGCTATAGTAAAAAACTACGTTGACCTTTTTTTTGTTGCACCTTCTGTGTTAATAATTTCTTAATGCAGCGAATAAGACGCGATTAGCTCCATAACCTGGCTGTCCGTTTCCAGTGCAGGCGCCCATTCAAACAGGCTCCGGTGCTTGTCAAAAGCCTCGGCCAGCGCTTCGCCCAGCCAATAAATCGCTTCCTGTCTTTTGCCGGCAGCAAACAGGCAGGCGATGCGGCAGTAGAGCAATTCCGTTTCAGCTGTCAACTCCGAGCCTTCTTCCAGCAATTTCAACGCTTCGTCCAACCGATTTGTTTCCAGCAATACACCAGCGTATTCCAGCCAATAATTGCTTTCTTCAGAAGCCAGTTCAATGGCTTCGTGGTAATGCCGGTCCGCGTCTTCCGCCAACCCCAACCGATGGTAGGTCCAGGCAATGGCGGCATGGTATTCTTCGCGGTGGTAGTCAATCTGAATGGCGCGCTTGTAGAAACGCAGCGCCTGTTTCCATTTTTCTTCCAGCGAATACGTTTGACCGGTGCAGTAGTACGCTTCGTCATTGAAGACGTCTAATTGTACTGCCCTTTGGTAGTAGCTGCGCGCCAGGTCGCTTTGCCCTGTTTCCTGGTAACACTGACCGATGTGCAGCATTAAATCGCTGTCCGGCTCGGAAAGTTCCGCAATTTCGAGGTAGTAGCGCAAGGCTTTGGAATATTGCTTTAGCTCAAAGCAAAGGTCGGCGCAGTCGCGCAGGGCAAACTCGTATTTATCGTTGATGGCGATGGCAAATTCATACGCTTCGATGGCTTCTTCGTAATTGCTGAAGTAAGCATGTGCGTGCCCCAGGTTATACCAGGCCATGTAAGCGTAAGGATCGTGGTCCAGCACTTCCTCATACAAAGGAATGCTTTCTTTGTATTTCCGGGACAACTCCATACACAATCCCAGTTTCTCCAGCGCATCCGGATTTGCAAGATCCGCCTGGAGCGCAGCCCGAAGCGCATAAAACATGCGTTCGTACTCCTCCTGCGTTTCATAAACCAGGGCTTCTATCATGTAGATGTCGCTCAGTCCGGCGGCATCGGCTTCCACTTTCAGGTTTTCGAGCAGTTCCAGCGCTTCTTCATAGCGATAGAGGTAGCACAGCGCTTCCGCTTTCATGAGGGTGATGCCCGGTTCGGCAGGGTCAAAGATTGCGGCTTGCTCCAGCACGAGCAGCGCCAGCGCTTCTTTGTGCCCTTCAATGAGCAATTGCGCTTTTTTCAAATGAAGATCCGTAGAATAGCCGTGGCAGTTCAGTGCATGATCCACTGCTTCCAAAGCACGATCCCATTGTTCTTCGGTTTCATAGAACCCGATGATGCGCAAAAACTCCCTTTCTTCAAAGAAGCAAGGCAAGTTGTCCTGTAGCAGCGTTTCGTATCGCTTTACCAGTTCTGTTCCAGTCTGATTGTCCAAACTATTGTTCATAGGATCCATACCCGGATTTTATCTCTAACTGCATTAATCAATCTTCGCAAGCAAAGATTGTCTCTTAATTATATCGGAAAAATACGGAAAAAGTTAGCTTTCTCAAGCAAAATTAACGAAACGGTAGGTAAGTCAAAGGGAATGGTCTTTTTTTTATAAAATCCTATTTTTTAAGTATTTGTAAAAAATGTAATAAAAAAACGTCCGACATCCTGAATTTTGTGGTTGAGGTGCAGGGGGCAAGCTCTGTATGGCCCAAGAAACAGCATGAGCCATCCCAAAAATTTGAGATGACTCATGCGAATCAGGGGTTAAAGCTCCTCTGAAAGCCTCAATTGGAACGCGGAAGGATTAAACACAACCACAAATCAGTTGCGCCGGCGACCGTTGCCCGGCCTTTGAGGTCCGTTTTCGCGCATTTTGCGCAGCAATTCTTTGCGAAATTCTTTTTCTGCAATGGTAAACTGCACGATTTTTCGCGTCGGAATGGCCGTTTTGAACTTCTGGAAATATTCGCGCTTCAGCGCCAAAAGCTCCTGCTCCATTTCAAACCGGGAAACGATGAGGCGTTCCGCTTCGGCGTCTGTCATGTCTTCCGGGCGCTTGAACGGCTTGTATTTGGCGCGGATTTTTTCCATTTCGCCTTCATATTCGTTGTAGAGCGGCCAGAAGCGCTCGGATTCCTGCGTTGTCAGATTCAGCCATCGGGTGATGTAAGCAACCCTTGCAGCCTGCACTTTATCGCCCGGGCGTTCCATTTCGTCATCGAGTACCTGCCCAAAGCCGTTTGATGCAAACAAACAACAGAGTAGCGTTCCCAAAAATATCTTCCTGAACATCATTTTAATGTTTTTATGCTGGGTGTTGTTAAAATAAAGTTTCCAAATCTTCTTCATCCATCTCCTGGATGGCTTCTTCCAGGTACTCCTCAATGGCTTCTGCATCGAGGTCAATGGCCGGCAGGGTCTGCTCTACCTCAATCCCGCTTTCGGCAACAGCCACCATCAACTCTTCTTCCTCGAAAGTTTCAATGTTTTCTGTGACGTAGTCGTTGACTTCTTCTGCGCTCAGATCCGAAAGCATGGCCAATTGTTCGGATGCAGTTGTTTCACTACCGGTTTCCGGACGCAACAAAAGCAACCCGGTAACGACTAAGATGGCAACGGTGGCAAGCCCCACTGCGAGGCGCGGTTGCATCAGGGATTCCAAAAACTCCAGCAGCCGGTCGGTCCAGGTTGGGCGGACAGGAGCGCTCACCGGGTGCGCTTCGGTGCGCAAACGGGCAATGAGTTCGTCGGGGAGCGCCGCAAAATAGCCTTCCGGGGTTTTAAAAGGATTCTCCTGCGCCTTGAGCTTGTGCAGCAGCGGGGACAACTCCTCCAATTCCTGTTTTAAATCATCTTGCTTTCTCATAACATCAATCAATTTGAACGCCGGACAGGTATGTTTCTACCTTTTTCACAGCGTGATGAAAAGACGCTTTCAGAGCGCCTACTGAAGTGCCAAGCATTTCAGACATATCCTGGTAGTTCATTTCTTCAAAATAGCGCAACTGAAAAACGAGTTTTTGCTTTTCGGGCAAACCCTCCATCGCTGCCTGCAGGTGAATTTGAACTTCATTTCCGTCAAAATAAGCATCTGCGCGCAACTTATTGGCCAGATGGCTTTCATCGTTATCCAGCGACGACACTTGTTGCCGCTTTTTTTGTGCCAGAAAAGAGATGGCTTCGTTGGTGGCAATCCGGTACAGCCAGGTGTACAATTGCGATTTGCCTTCAAATTGCCGGATGTTCCGGAATATCTTGATCAGGCAATTTTGCAGTACATCGTTTGCGTCCTCGTGTTCCGTCACCATCCGCCGGATATGCCAGTACAAACGTTCCTGGTACTTTTGCATGAGCAAACGGAAGCCACGCTCCGATTGCCGGTCGTCCTTCATCCACATCAGGATTTGTTCATCCTGTATCAATTGGTCTGGCACTTGCAAGTATTCCGGTTTTGCTCAGATAGACTGAAAATGAAAGATAAAGTTTAATGCTTTGCTTAGAACATGTTCAAAATTCCATCAATTGGCTACGCCGAACTTACGTTTGACTTCTTCGAATCTTCGATTTGGCTGCAATTTGGTTCACAACAAGCCTAATGAGGTCAAAAGGTAAACATTTGCCACTTTATTGCGTTAATTTGATCCCCGGGGTTGGATACGCTTCCTTAATAACCCCTATATTTTCCTGCATTTTACTCAACCAAAACAAGGGTTTATGATTTCTAAAAATATGGAAAAGGCGCTCAACGAACAGATTGCGCTGGAAGGCTATGCTTCTTTCCTCTATCTTTCGATGGCATCCTGGTGCGACAGCAAGGGGTTGGCCGGCTGCGCCCAGTTCATGCACCGGCAATCTGCGGAAGAACGCCAGCACATGCTTCGGATTTTTAATTACCTAAGCGAAGTGGACGGCTTTGCGCTGACACCGGCCATCAAACAGCCGCCGCACGAGTTCAAATCGATCCAGGCCATGTTTGAGCTAGTTTACCAGCACGAGCAGAAAGTGACCGCCTCCATCAACGAGCTGCTGTCGAAGTGCCACGAAAACAAAGACCACTCCACGCACCTTTTTCTGCAATGGTATGTGCAGGAACAGCGTGAAGAAGAAGCGCTGATGCGCAACATCATGGACCGCATCCGCCTGATTGGCGACGGCCCGCAAAGCCTGTACTATATAGACAAGGAGATTTCCGCAGTCAATTCGGCGCAAGTGAAAGCAGAAGCGGCAGAAGGCCCGGGGGAGGAAGCGTGATTGCGAAGGGGCAAGTTCGCAAGGGGCAAAGGGCAAGAGGCAAAGGGCAAATTTGCAAGGGGCAAGAGGCAAATTTGCAAACTTGCAAACTTGCCCCTTGCAAACTTGCCTCTTACCAAACCATCAACTTTTTTCCACCTGATACTGCGCCACAACCGCGCCTTCTGCTTTAATGACGAGGGTATATTTTCCTTTGCCAATTTTACTCAGATCGAGCGATTTATTGTAGGCGCCGGGCGGTTGATTGTTGAGCGGAACCTTCGATATTTCTTTGTTTTGCGCATCCGTAAGCAGGACGATTACGTTGGCTGTTTTGGCCAGATTATATTTTATGCGTACCGATCCGGTAGCCGGATCGGGCACTAATTTGTTGTCGTCTGCGGGTGGCTTAACCGGGGCTTCCTCTTTGGGTATTTCGGGATCGTTAACCTGAGCCTGCGCTGGCGGATCCGGAGAGAAAAAAGTGAACAGGCCATCTTTTCTTAGGGCTTTGATGCGGTAAAGGGCGTTTTTAAACTGACTGTTCACCGCAAACCCTTTATCTAAGTGGGCATAAACCTG
>JBJXFD010000014.1:0-32968 GCA_046153985.1 Saprospiraceae bacterium | reverse complement strand
CCATTGTCTGTGTGTTGCTGATGGCCGCAGTGCTGATTCAGAACCCCAAAGGTGGCGGTATTGACTCCACTTTTGGCGGAAATCAGGCCAACCAATTGTTTGGAGCATCCAAATCTACCGACTTCATTGAAAAAGCTACCGGGATATTGGTAAGTGCCTTGTTTGCCCTCTGCATTATAATGGCAGTCGTAGTTGGTTAATTCCGAAGCCCTTAGATATGAGAAAGGTTAACGCCTTTCTGAAAGCAACCTGGTTGTGTACAGCGCAGCCAGGTTTCTTTTTGTGATCCGTACAGCCGAACTCCAGTTCGGCTGTGGAACATTTGACCAAATGGATCAAAACTGAAAATAAATAAACGGCGTCACCCCAGCGCTGCTGGTCTGGATCACAATCCAGATGATGAGCGCTAATCCAAGCGCTTTCACCACAGCGGGCGTGCGGATATAACCCAGTTCAAAACTGCGATCCAAGGCAGAAGGCAATAAGTGAAGTACAAAACCGGTTCCGATCAAAAACAAAACTTTCCAGTAACCGGCCACCACCTGGCCAATAACTTCCGGGCGGAAAACCGCCATGATCTGGTACAACATCTTATACGTTGTTTCCAATGGCGGCACGCTACTGCCCGGCGCCCCGGAACGGAAAAATATCCAGCAAAAGCAAACAAAGTGAAAAACCATGATGCCCGCTGCAACAGGGCTGACCCATGATTTTTTGAACAACCAATCGAGCAACATTGCCAGCAAGGCCATGCCCAACCAAATACCGGCGACAAACAAATTGCCGTTTAGCAAATCGGCGTATTCCAGTTCATCCAAGTCGCCGGAAACATATATCCGCCAGATGGCAATGTGGCAACAAGCCTGAAGGATCAACAGGATCAGCAACGCCCGCATAGCCGGATTAGCCCAGATACGGCCCATGTTTTTCAAAAAACGGTCAATTGCCAGAGCCACCCCGTGCAGGGCGCCCCAGACGATGTAAACCCAGTTGGCGCCATGCCACAACCCGCCCAGCAGCATGGTGATCATCAGGTTGAGGTAAGTGCGGAATTTCCCTTTTTTATTGCCACCTAAAGAGATGTAGAGGTAATCGCGTAGCCAGGTAGACAGCGAAATATGCCACCGCTGCCAGAAATCCTGGATGGAAATGGCTTTGTAAGGACTCCTGAAATTTTCGGCCAACTTAAATCCAAACAACAATGCCAGTCCGATCGCCATATCGGAATACCCGGAGAAATCGCAATAAATCTGGATCGCATAGCCGTACACGCCCATCAGGTTTTCAAAGCCCGAATAAAGCCCAGGGTTGGCAAAAATCCGGTCTACAAAATTGACGCTTATGTAATCGGAAATGACCGCTTTTTTAAACAAACCACCCGAAATCAGCAACAGCGCGTACCCCAGGTCTTCACGGGTCAACGTCAACGGCTGGCGGATTTGTGGGATAAAATCCGACGCCCGAACAATAGGTCCGGCCACCAATTGCGGGAAAAAGCTGACGTAGAAAGCAAAGTCCGCCAAACTCAGCAACCAGTCGCCCAACGTTCGTGCATCTACCGAAATTGGCTTCAAATCACCCCGATAAACGTCTATCGTGTAACTCAGGGTTTGAAACGTAAAAAATGAAATGCCGACCGGAAGAAATATTTTCTGGAAAGCAAATTCTGTTCCGGCAAGCGCATTGACGCTTCCAATAAAAAAGTTAGTGTATTTGTAGTAAACCAGCAAGCCAAGACTGCCAACAAGGCTGAGCAAGAGGTAAAAAATCCGGCTTGGTTTGGATGTCGCCGTGTACATCAGGTGCCCCAATCCGAAATTCCAGGCCGTTGAAATTAGCAGCAGGATAAAAAAGATGCCGCTTGATTTGTAATAGAAAAAAATGGAAAACGCCAGCAGGTAGAGGGTGCGCAAAGTCGTCGCACGGCGCATCGGAATGAACAGGCCGTAAACCACTAAAAACAAGACCAAAAAAGCCGCGCTGTTAAACAACAGGGGGCGTTTGGGGTCGTACACAAACAGGTGATGTGCGATGTCGGTCCAGTTAATTTCCAGCAGCATGGTATGTTTGCATTAACGCTTCAAACAATAGCGTCCCCAACAATTGATAACCTTCATTCGTAAAATGGATCGCATCTTTCGCAGCAAGTCCCGTCGAGCGCCATTTTTTCACGGATCCGTGACCACCCATCACCGAGTGCATATCCCACACCGCAAGTCCATTAGATTCCGCGACTTCAAGCAGGATCGAACGAACGGCTAAGTTGTTGACATTGAGGTAACGACGGCGCTTCAACACGTCCGGATTGGTACTCAGCAAAATGGCCGCTCCCGGCAATTCTTTTTGAATATTGCGCACCAAACGCTCCACATCTCTGCGGATAGCGCCCCCGTCGAAACGCCCGCCAACGGACTCGTTGGTGCCCAGCGAAATAATGACCAGATCGGGTGACAAAGCAGCAAGCTGCGGCAAAAAGTAGGCCGCCTGGTTATAGTGGTTGTACGTGGCGCCGTTGACGCCAATCATGTTGTACAGCACGCCCGATTCGCGGGTATTTTCCAGCAAAATGCCATGCAGGAGGGTGCTCCCCTGGTGTTCGATGGCAGCGGAAGTCAGCAGGGAATCCAATTGAAAAACAACGTGGTGCGCGCCACTTTCCTGTCGTACCGATTCCAATGGGCGCAGCGGTGTTTTTTCGACTGCGGGCGCAGGAATTGCTTTGCGGGTAACGCCTACAATCAGCCTTCTGCCTGGATTAATCCGGCTGCCCCGAATGCCATTCCAGCTTTGGAGCTTGCGTACCGTGCAGCCGTATTTTCTGGCTAAATCGTAGAGCGTATCGCCGGAGCGCACTTTGTGGTAGCGTTTGGCGCCGGTTTCATATTGGACTGATTTCGGGGCCAAGACCCCGCCTTCGGGCAAGCCAATGGTCCAGTCCCCCAAGGCATCCTTGCAAAAAATGGTCACTTTATCGAACCCGTTCTGCTGGGCATCTTTTTGTTTCATTTGCAAATACAAGGCTGGCGCACCATTCCCGCTTCGAATGCCCAGACCGCACAAGCCCAATGAAGGCCCCTCTCCGGCGTAAATGCTTTTCAGCGACTGCCAGTACACATTGCTGCTGCAGGTGTAATCGCGGGGGCCGTTGGTGCCAGCTACCCGATACGGAAAAATCAAACCACGCCCCGCTGAGCCAAATTCTTGTTGAAACAACGTTCGCAGTTTGCCGGAAAAAACATCCGCCTGTAGGTGCGAGTCGCCGATGTGTACGATCCTGATCTGGCGCACGCTGTCCGAACCCAAGCCATGCAGCCGTGCCATGAACGGATCGAGGTTTTTTGCAAAAAGAATTCGGTTGCTGTCTGTTTTCACAAAAGGCCAGGGCGTCGTAAACCCTTTGGGGGTCAGCTCCTCCCCTGCTCCCGGCGCAACCTGCGCCGCCAGCCAAACAGGAAAAATCAGGAGGGCGCTTATGACATGTACGAGGTTGTGTAATAAGGTGCAAGGCGTCAGCATCCGAGTCCACAAGCGCAGGTTTGTAAAAGTTCGCCTCATTGGATCGGATTGTTTGAAATTTTCCTGCCCGCTTCTGCCCGTTTTGGCCGGTCGTTGTAAGCGTCCAGCAAGGCCGCAAGCAACAAGTGACCGGCCTCTTTTGCCCCGTCGAAATTAAAATGCGTATAATCGGTATTGGCTAAGCTCGGCTTTTTTTGTTCCACCCACTCAATCATCGAGCCGGCGCCGCCCATCGCTTCGTACAGGCTGATAAAGGCGGCGTTGTTTTCTTTTGCAGCATTGCGCAAAGCTTCGGTAATGAGGGGCAGGCTGGGATCGGTTTGTAGGGTTCCGTTTATTTTGGTGGCTTTATCAGAAGGACCAACCACCAGGATGGCCACCCCGGGCAGGTTCGCGTGAAAATATTGGATCACCCGGCCCATTTCCTTTTGGTACCAGTCGTAATTTTTCATCTTGGGATTCAGGACGTTGAGGCCGTATTGCAATACAATCAGGTCAAAATCCATGAACGCCTGGAACTCCTGCATGATGCCTGCGTCAATCGAAGCCAGCAGGCTTCCAGAATTGCCCCTCGTTGCGTAATTGTCCACAATAACCCCGTTCGGGCTCTCCATGCTGACGCCGTACAGCGGCACCCGCGCAGGCACATTGAAACTGAGCGACACCCGGCGGCCGGGAGTTTGCGACAAAGTGAGCCGGTTGACTCTATTAGCGCCGTCTAACGAATACGTTTGTCCTTCCGATCCGCCGCCAAAGCTGGTCTTCACGCTGCCGGTGCGGTATCGCGCCAGACTGTCCGCCTTGGGAGCGCCGTAGTATAAATAAGTGCGTTCAAATACGTTGGTGCCGGGATACAAACGCATGGCGCCGTACGAGACCCGGTGGCCTTTGGGCTGCTCCACGGAAGGTTCCGGCGGCACGGAATCCGTAACGGCTGCCGGCACAGCTGCAACCCCCGAGGTATCCGTCACCACAGTGGTGTCTACTGCCACCGGTGCAGTCCAGGTCGTAAAATAAGCCCCCGAAATGCCCCTGGGCAGTTTACGCCAGTTGTTCTGGCCCATGGTGCAGGTGAACCAATGCCCTGAAAACGTATGGCGCACCGTTCTCCGGAAAGTATTGACATGGGAAGTGATCGGCACATACCCGACGCCGGTACCGCCAAAGAGGCGTTGCAGGCTGTCGCGCAAGGTTTCGCTGATGAGGTCGCCTTCGATGGAGGAATCGCCAAAGTAAGCAATGCGCACTTGTTCCGTTTTGGCGTCAAGCGTTTGAAAAAACGCCTCTAAGTGCTCGGCGCCTTCTAAGAACTTCGGTGGTGCAACCTGACCCGAGCTGTCCAAAACCTGTCCGGAAGTATCGGCTTTCACCGTTTCGCGGGGAACTGCAAGGCCATTGACCCAGTTATAGGTTTCGAAATGCTGTTGAAGGAAAGGGACGCGTTGATGCACAAATGGATAAGCCAGCACCAGAGCGGTTGCCAATACCATGATTCCCAATGCCTGAAGAAAACGATTTCGTTCCATTTGCTTTGATGCAACAGTAATGATGCCTGAATAAGTGCGCGAAAATACGATTTTCTGGCAGATTTATGGAACGGAGGGCGGAGGGCATAAAAAAAGGTCGTGCAACAAATACACGACCCTGCCAAAATTGAACTAGTATGAAAAAACTCTCTGCAATAATGAACTGACTTTAGGACTAAAAGTTGCACGGCGGGGTAACAAAAAATGCACTTTTCAGTCGAATCCACCCTTTTGTCCGGCGAGCGGCTAAAAATCATCGGCCAAATTCGCTGCACTTTTTGTCAACTTTTCAAGTGGAAAATTTCGGGAATCGAAGAAATCTTGCATACCTTTGCGCACGTTTTACAAAAAAGCGATACGCGCTCCACGAATGTGATGCAAGCGCTCCACAAATGCGGGTAATTAGCTCAGTTGGTTTAGAGCGCTGCCTTGACAGGGCAGAGGTCACAGGTTCGAATCCTGTATTACCCACGAAAACATTTTTAGCATCGGGGTGTAGCGCAGCCTGGTAGCGTACACGTCTGGGGGGCGTGTGGTCGCAAGTTCAAATCTTGTCACCCCGACATTATAAATCAAGGAGTTATGGCTTATACTATAACTCCTTTTCTTTTGGGATAAAAAATCCTTCCGGCTCAAATACGGGCTGCTTCGGCAGCAATATGGCCTGCAAATGAAGTGACAAAAGTTTTCAAACTTGTCATGTCAGATAGGTCAGCATAATCTCCAGATACTTTTGCACCTCGTGCCGAAGTAATGATTGAAGCTGCTGAATAAAGTTGTTCTTGCGCAAGTTTTTGGCAGAGTATATCATAACGCTCCAAGTAAGAAGTCCCGTTAAACTCTGGAAAAACTGGAAAATTCGGGGAATTAGTTGTTACGGGGCGTCGCGATTCTGGGGCGTCCTCAACCATAATGAGCCAGCCAACAAATGGTCTCGGATGTTTCCCGAATGCACCTTCCCGGTAAGCTGTCCAAAAGTCATGCGCTGTGCCAATCGCTTCTTCCGTTCTATTATTGAAATTGTTACCGAATGAAGGTCCTACCTGGCTTTTAAGTTCGATTGCAGCAACCAGCTGGTTTTGGTGAATCACTAAAATGTCCCAAATCTTTGTGGGGCGAAAAAAACCAGGAAGGGTTAATAAAGTCTTTTTGAGGTGAATGTCAGCATTTACAAGACCATTATCTTTTACCAGATCAATCATAAGTGCAAGAAAGCCATCCATGTTTTTACCCGCAGTAACACCAGCACGTTCACCCTGGTCGCTAATACCTATTTCTAATTGTTTTTGCCGGGCTTTTTCACGGTTACCCCAGAAAGCTTTGGTAGCATCCCGAGCTTTCGCTTCAAAATTAGATAGATTCAGCGCCATTGCTATTTTTCGTTTCTGGCCAATACCGCACATTCGGTTTTGGACAATCCATAAAGTCTAAAAACAGCCTGATTGGAGGCATCTACATCATCCTGGGCGTGTGCGTCCAATAACACTTGCTTGACATTGTCAGGAATGTCACGCCAAAAAGGGATTCGAATACGTCTGAGGTATTGAGCCTGAAAGCGCAAATAGTCTCCGCGCATTCGGGTTGTATAAATTGATACAAACAAATTAGCAATACCCGATCGCAAAACGGTTTGCAAAGCCCTTAAATCCCATTCGTCAGAAGTGATATAATACAGATTGTGGTGAGGATAAAGCTCCCCGGGTTCATAAACGATGTGTGCCCCTCCTTTAATGTCAGGAATCAGAAGTTTAGGTCTGGCAGTCAGGTCATCGTGAATTCGGTCAATTGTCCGATACCAGCTGGCCGGGGATTTACGGGCGCAATGACGGTTGAGAATCCGGTCTTTGCGTTCTTCCAAATAACTTCGGAGACGAGGATAGCAGTCGAGATTCACCAAGCTACCGTCTGCCTCAAATGGATTAATCAGTCCCAGGCCACGCCAGTGAACCTTTCCGGAAGCAATATCCCGGGTTTTAACTAAACGGAGTTTGCGGCTTGGTTCGACATCAAGAAGATCAAACAGCCCAATAAAAGCCTCATCAGCTCCTGTGGCCACGCCGATGCCTACTTTACACCCTGCTTCCTCCAATGTTGGAAACTTTTTTTCTAACCGGCGTACAATTTTAAGTTGATCCGGTGAATCAAAAATCCAGGGTTCTGCCCCATTCATTATGCCGTTGAGTTCACGGACATCAGCACGGTCGGGAATTTCAGGAGCTACAAGTGCCCTGGCTAAATCATTAAGTCCTGCTTTGTTAATAACCGGCCGACGAGCAATTCGGGTGGTATTGGCCGTCTGATGAGCTATTACTGCAATAGACGGATAAGCAGATACTTCGGAATGAAAAGCCGGAGTGTCCACCATATCCACATAAATTTTCAGATGGTAATATTTTGAAACTAACTTACGCAGCGGGCCACCATACTGGTTTTTAGTCCACCGGTCAGAACAGATAAAGGCAAGATGGCCGTTTGGCGCCAGCAACCGCAACGAACGCTCAATGAAGGGAATATACAAATCGGCCCGATCATACATGGTGCTATACTTTTCGCGATAGACTGCCAAAAGCGCGCCAGGAATGCGTTCCTGCCTGACGTAAGGAGGATTACCTACTACGAAATCAAAATCTTGAGGCAATCTGGAAAGGAGAAAATCGCTTTGGATAAGCCAGGTTTGAACAAGTCGAGCGGCTACCTGCTCCGGAATGCCTTGTTCACATAAGTAATCCAGCAGTTTGTGCTGTGTATTTAAAAAGGTCGAGCCATGCAATTCCACAGCACAAATGCATTTTTGCAACTCCTCAAACCCATCACCGTTTTTATCAGGCGAATTCATCCAGGATTGCAGCAATCGTGCTACCAGCGGCAGTAAAAAATCACCGTTCCCAAATGAAGGTTCAAGAATAGTCATGCTGTATAAAGGCCTATCCGCTGTGTACCCCACCAAATCAAGCATAAACTCTACGACATTCAGTCGTGTATACACAGCGCCACGTTCTTCCATACCCGCCGATGCCATCGCTTCGACAGCGTCTACCACATCTCCCTGGAAAAGCAAAGAGGTGATTAAATCAGGAGGAGTTGTGGGCAACATCATAAGAAAGGTACTTTGAACGGCCAAAATAAAACAATTTGATTTAACCTAATGTTTTTTTCACACCAATTTATTTTGTTTTTTTTGTGAGCTGAATATTGCGGATCGCTTTCTGGAGCTTTGCTTAAAATTTTGATTTTATCTAGATAGAAAATTTTGGCGGAGTAAAAATCTGACGCGATCCCCCCCTCGCTCGCGACCAACCTGTCACCCGTCAAAATCGCTCCCTCGTTACTACCTCTGGGAGTAAACGGATCAAAGCTGCGGGCTCCAGCCCGGCTACAAAAACGTGGAAGCCACCCCGAATTTTGTACCTTTCCAAAAATCGGGATGGCTTCGACATCTGCAAGCAAGACACAAAGATCTCCCGCAACTATTTGCTGATCAAACCCTTTAATCACTGCATCATATCCCCCCCCTGCGTATTCATCCGGTTGTTTTTGCGGGTAAACAGCGAAGTGTCCATTTTGCCGAAACGGTACGAAAAGTTGAGTCGGACCATTTGGGGGTTCATGATGCGGTAAGTTTCCTGCGAGAAAAAGTCGGTCAGGGTGTAGGAACCCATTTTGCGCGAAGCAAAAACGTCCTGCACGCTGAGGGTGAGCGAAGCCTGGTTTTTTAGAAATTCCTTGCGAACGGAGGCATCCACGAACCAATAGTCTTTGGTATAGCCCTGGGCGGTGTTTTGGCTGCCGCCCATGCCGCCGCCGCGGAAGTGGTCGTTGTTGGTCACTGGTGTGAACGAAGCCCTGGTGCGGTATTCGCCATTGAACTGGAGCGAGAAGCCTTTCGGCAATTTCACCTGCACGGTTTCTTTCAAAAAGGCGCTCATGCGGCTCACCTCCAGCGTACTTTCCACGTTGGTAGCATCCACTTCCTGCTGGTAAATATTGACGTTGTGCGTCAAGTCGAGCCAGCCGAAAAAGCTGTTTTTCATGGTAATTTCGGCGCCATACGCCGCCGCTGTATTCCCGTTGGCAAAACTGGTGACGACCACTTCTTTGCCGAGGTCTTCATTAAATTCGGTGAACTGGTACGAGGTCATCAGGTTGTTGGCCTGCTTGTAGTAGAGCGACACCAGCAGGTTGTGGCCGCTGGAGAAGATGTTTTGGTAGGAAAGCTCCAACGAGTTGGTGAACTCCGGGAGCAATTGCGGATTGCCCCGGCGCAGGTTCAGCGAATCGGAGAAATCGGTAAACGGCATGGTCTGGAAAAAATTGGGGCGATTCACCCGGCGGGTGTAGGCCAATTGCAATTGGTCGCCGTCGCTGTTGATCTGGCGGGTCACGAATACGCTGGGGAAAAGGCTGATGGGGTACGCAATGGTAAAAGACGAATCGCGGTCGGTCAGGGCGCCCCGATAAAAGCTGCTTTCTGCCCGAAGTCCGGCCTGAAAACCCCATTTGCCGCTTTGGTGGCTGGCCTGGAGATAGGCGGCGTACACATCGTCGTCGAATTTGTAGTGGTCGGAAATCTGCAAAATCTGCTGCCAGCCATTTTCTGCATCGTCAAAAATGAAGTTGGCGTTGTCGCTGCGGTTGTCGCGCAGGGTTGCTTTCAGACCACCTTCAATTTTAGTTTTGTCGTTGATGGGGTTCACGAAATCTGTTTGCAAAGTCAGGAAGCTGCCCTGGCCTAAGCCTTCTTGTTTTTCACGACTTTCCAGGCCATTGCCGAAGGTCGTGAGGAAGTTGCTGCCGCCTTCAAACCTAATTCCGTTGTAGTTGAGGTCGGCTGTCCATTCCGCGCCTTTTTTGGGAAAGAGGTGCTTGAACTGCACAGACACCCCAAAGTTGCGAAAGTTGCGGTTTTGCTCAGCGGTGCGCACGTATTCGTTCGTCAGGGTATTGCCGGGAAAAAGCAGGTCGGTTGTGGTGATAATTTCGTCGCCAGGCCGGAATTTTCCACGCACGAAGTTGCCGCCGATGGTCAGGGTACTGCGGTTGTTTAAGAAAAAGTCCACGCCTGCCCGTGCGTTGGCAAAAAGGCCGTTCATTTGTGTATTCGACGTCTGTGTTACATTGGAAAGTGGCTCACCAAAGAAGTTTTCGCGCAGGGTTGTGCCGTCGCCATCGCCTTTGTTCTGGTTGAACATACCCGAGGCAAAGACGTTCATCTTTCCCTGGCGAGCGTTGATGTCCGCACCGAAATTGTAGCCACCCTGAGTGTCCGTGCCGGCACGCACGTTGCCATTGTAGCCCACCCTTTTTTCTTTTTTCAGGACAATGTTGACGATGCCCGCTGCGCCGCCGCCTGCGTCAAATTTGGCAGAGGGGTTGGTGATGACTTCTACGGTTTCGATGTCGTTGGCCGGAATCTGGTCGAGCGAGAGGGTTGTTGGGCGCCCGTCCACGAAAATCTGTGGCGAACCATTGCGCAGCGCCACATTGCCGTCAAGGTCAACAGAAAGCGAGGGAACATTTTTCAAAGCATCCTGCGCAGTGCCGCCCAGGGCTGTAAGGTCTTTGTCTACACGGTAAGTTTTGCGGTCGAGCGAGAGGCTGGTCGTGGAAGCCTGGCCGGTTACGACAACCTCATTCAGTGTCGTGACATTTTCTACAAGACGGATATTGCCGAGGTCTTTTTCAAAATTTCCGGGCCCCATGCCGCCGCCCGGAAAACCGCCCGAAGGTGGGCCTGTGCCGTTGTTTCTGCCAGGTGCAGCGCCATCTTTTGGCTGCCCGGGCGCTTTGATGCCGAAGCTCACTACCTGCCGGATTTCGGTGTAGCCGAGAAACGAAACAATCAATTGAAAATCGCCAATGACCGGCAATTTTTCAAGATTAAAATCACCATTGTCTTCTGTGAGTTGGCCGGCCCACAAGGTATCCGTGGCGGTCTTCGTCACCGGGTTGAATTTTTTTCCAACCAATTGCACGGTCGCGTAGCCAACGCCCTTCCCTTTTTCGTCCACGACTTTGCCGTACAAACGTCCGACGTTCATTTTGGACGGGTCGAAGCCGCTGCCATTACCGGGAGCGCCGCCTTGTGGAAACTGCGCCATAAGGGGCGTGCAGGCGATCAGGGCTAAAAGGATTGCGAAAAAAACAGATTTTTGCATGGTGATTTTTATTGTGTGCCAGTCGGCGTGATCAAAATTTCTGCAAAAGTGCAACGCTTGAGCTTCCAAAAATGGATGTCCCGACGAACCGGCGAAATGTATGGGTGAATCCATGGAAAAGAGGCAGGTTCATTGCCAAAATGTCCCGAACTTTGCCCCGATGAAAAAAACAACCCTCATTCTACTACAAACAGCCATTTGGGCCGGCATATGGTCCATCTTCGCTTTCACGGGCAAACCGGAAGAAAGGCTACCGATGTATTATTTAGTGCTCACGATCCGGGTACTGGGGTTTGCCCTGTTCTTCAATGTCACGTATTATTTTTTGTTGTCGCTGTATTTTTCAGGAAAAAGGAAACTGTTCGCCGTATTGGCGCCGCTGCTGTTTTTTGGGTATGTGGCGTTTTCCATAGTCATTGACCTGACCTTAGGCACGCGGGAAAAAATGATCGTTCAATCAAAAACTGAAAAACGGGATTTTCACAAGGAACGTCCTTTGTCGTGGATCATCATTCCGCCGGTTTTTCTGGCGCTGACCCTGTCTGGTGTGGCCGCCGCTTTTCGCGGTTTTTCTGAATTTGAAAACAAAAAAAAGGAGGAAGAAGAGGCCACCAGCCGACGCCTCGAAGCGGAAATTGCCTTGCTGAAGTCGCAGATCAACCCACATTTTCTGCTCAACACGCTGAACAACCTGTATACCCTCGCCCTGGTTGAGCCGAAAAAAACCCCTGAAGCGTTGCTCAAGCTGTCAGAAATGGTTGGTTACATCCTGCACGAGTGCGCCAGACCCACGGTGTCGCTTTCGGCAGACTTGGGGTTCATCAACAACTACATTGCCCTGCAACGCCTGAGGCTGTCGCCCAATGTTGACCTGCAGACCGATCTGCCTCAAAACTTAGCAAAGGACGTGCAAATTGAGCCGATGATTCTCATTCCTTTTATTGAAAATGCCTTTAAGCATGGGTTGACGACTAAGCAGGAATGCCGTATTTTTATTGCCATAAAAATCAATGGCGACCACTTGTCGTTGGTTGTAAAAAATCCGTTGCTGCCTCCAAAACGGGAGCACAACAGCCCTGCTTCGGGCATGGGCATGGCCAATACGCGCCGGAGATTGGCGCACTCCTACCCCGGAATGCACACGTTGCAGGTAACAACAGATGAGCAGGAACATCGGGTGGAGTTAAACCTTAATTTAGGAAATTAGTATTTTACTCCCTGATCTTCGCCATGCAACTTTAGAAACATGACACTCATTGCCATAGACGACGAGCCTTTAGCATTGGTATTGATTGAAAAATACCTTCAACGGCTACCGGCATACCAACTGCTCGCCACCTTTACCGACGCGGCGGCAGCGGCAGATTACCTGCACCGCAATACGGTGGATTTGTTGCTGACCGACATCAACATGCCCGATGTGAGCGGTCTCCAGTTTGTTCGGGAATTGCCCGATGAGCGCCCGATGATCATCTTTATTACGGCTTACAAGGAACATGCCCACGAAGGTTTCGACCTCGACGTCGTAGATTACTTAGTAAAACCCGTTTCTTTTGATCGTTTCAAAAAAGCTTTAGAAAAAGCGGCTGAATTGCTCGACTTGCGTCGCAATTTCAAAGTTTCTCCGCCCACAGAAGCCTTTTTTTTCGTTTTGTCTGAATACCAGCATATCAAAATTATCATTAAAGACATTCTCTATATAGAAGGCATGGGCGACTATGTAAAAATTTTTCTTGCTTCTCAAACCAGACCCGTACTGACGCTTGAGCGTCTGAAAATCCTTGCCAGTCTCCTTCAGAATCACCATTTTTGCCGCATTCATCGTTCTTATGTGGTCAACCTCAACCAGATAGAAGCCATGCAAAAATTGCGGTTGCGGGTAGCAGGAGTCTGGTTGCCGGTTGGAGAGACTTATGTAGAGGCTTTGCAGGAAGTGCTGCGGAAGGAGTAAAATGGGAAGGCGATGCATTCGGTGTGATTAGCAGCGACCACGGCGATATTGCGTTAATTGTTATTCTTAGATAATTGAAATACATTAGAAAGAAAATTTTGGCGGAGTAAAAATCCAATACAATAAAAACCCCTACCCATCGTCGCAATCCCGACATTCAGAACCATCCCATTCACCGATACAAAACAATTATTCCTATTTATACTGTTTCCGATAACGTACCTTAGCGGCAGCCGCACTGCGGCCATCACATTCAACACCACACCTTCAAACGAAAAAACAGACAACATGAAAATCGGATTCATCGGACTCGGGAAAATGGGCTTCAACATGGTCCAACGGCTATTAGAACACCAACACGAGGTGGTCGTTTGGGACCGGTCGGAAGAAACGATCCAAAAAATTGAAGCGCTGGGTGCGATCGGCGCAACCTCGCTGGAAGACTTAGTTTCCAAACTGCCCGAGCGGAAAGTAGTTTGGTTAATGGTGCCAGCGGGAAAGCCGGTGGATGAGAACCTGGACGCGTTGCTTGGCCTGCTCGGCAAAAATGACATTGTCGTAGACGGCGGCAATTCTTTCTGGCGGGAAACCCAGCAACGCGCGGAAAAAGCGGCGCAAACCGGCGTCCATTTCCTCGACTGCGGCACCAGCGGCGGCGTTTGGGGACTACAAAACGGCTATTGCCTGATGTACGGCGGTGAAAAAGAAGCGGCGGATTATATGGAACCCATTTTCAAATCGCTGGCGCCCGAAAACGGCGCTGTCTACTGCGGGCCTTCCGGCACGGGCCACATGGTGAAAATGGTCCACAACGGCATCGAATACGGGATGATGCAGGCTTACGCGGAAGGTTTTGAAATTTTGGCCAAAGCCCCCTACGGCCTCGATTTACCCAAAATCGCCGACGCCTGGCAATACGGCAGCGTGGTCCGCTCGTGGTTGCTGGAATTAGCCGTGATCGCCTTGAAAGACGACCCGAAATTAGAAGCCATTGAAGGGTATGTATCCGACAGCGGAGAAGGCCGGTGGACAGTGCAGACGGCCATTGATTTCGATGTGCCGGCGCACGTCATCACCGCCTCGCTTTACACCCGTTTCCAATCCAGACAAGACGAGTCTTTTGCCATGAAAATGCTGGCGGCGCTTAGAAATCAGTTTGGCGGACACGCCGTGAAAACTAAAGAATAAAAAGCAGGATGAAAAAGAACGACAACTGTCTGTATGTGATTTTTGGCGCTTCCGGCGATTTGAACAAGCGAAAACTCGTGCCTTCTTTGTATGCGCTTTTCGTGCAGGGCTTATTGCCGGAAAAATTTGCCGTGCTGGGCGTTTCCAGAACCCCCATTACGGATGAGGAGCACCGGGCAGCGATGAAGGCAGACATTAATAAATACAAGGAAGTAGAAGACGGCTCCCAAATTGATGCCTTCCTTCAAAAAATCTACTACGTTGCCGTTCAGGTGAATGACGAAGCCGCTTATCCGGCATTCAAACAGCAGGTAGAAGATTTGAGAATCAAGGAGGAAATTGGCGGCAATACGGTATTTTATCTGTCTACGCCTCCGACCTCTTATGGGATCATTCCCAAGCACTTAGCTTCGGTTGGACTGAATAAACAGAAGGACGGCTGGAAGCGGCTAATTATCGAAAAACCTTTTGGTTACGACCTCAAATCGGCGCAGAAACTGAAAAAAATCCTGCTGAGAGACTGGAACGAAGACCAGCTTTTCAGAATTGACCACTACTTAGGCAAAGAAACCGTCCAGAATTTGCTGGTTACCCGGTTTTCTAACGGGATTTTTGAACCTTTGTGGAACCGCAATTACATCCACCGCGTAGAGATTACTGCGGCTGAGAGCCTTGGCGTCGAACAACGCGGCGGTTATTACGAAACCGCCGGCGCTTTGCGCGACATGGTTCAAAACCACCTCTTGCAGGTAGCGGCCATTGCGGCGATGGAGCCGCCCTCTTCGCTTGAACCCATTGCCATCCGCAACGAAGTCTTAAAAGTATTTCAATCCCTGCGCCCCATCCAGCAAGCCGACGTCAAAACCCACGCGATCCGGGGACAATACGTCGCATCCACCATTAAAGGTGAAAAAATAGCGGGGTATCGGGAAGAAGAAGGGGTAAGTCCCACTTCTGGTGCCGAAACGTACGCGGCGTTAAAATTCTACATTGACAATTGGCGCTGGGGCGGCGTGCCTTTTTACATCCGGACCGGCAAACGTTTGCCGACCCGCGTCACGGAAGTGGTGGTGCATTTCAAACCGACCCCGCATTTCCTTTTTTCGAAAGGCGAAGGCGCCAATGCCTGCAACCAATTGGTGATCCGCATCCAACCGGATGAGGGCATCCTGATGAAATTTGGCATGAAAACGCCGGGCGCCGGGTTTGATGTGCAGCGCGTGAACATGGATTTTCACTATGCGGACCTGACCAATCAAAGGATCCCGTCGGCTTACGAACGCCTGCTGTACGATACGATGAAAGGCGATGCCACTTTGTTTGCACGTACGGAAGAAGTGATTGAAGCCTGGAAGTTTTTATCCCCGGTGCTGGATGCCTGGCAAAACGATAAAAGCGTGCCCCTGCACGGCTATCCGGCAGGCAGCTGGGGCCCGGAAATGGCCGATGACCTGATTGACGGGGAGGGTATGACCTGGCGGTATCCGTGTAAGAACCTGTCGGATGACGGCATTTACTGCGAATTGTGAGTGTCTGTTTTTAAAGCTCGATAGCTGCGTTCGTTTCGACTGCGCTCAACGACCGTAACTATCGAACTTTAACCACCTACATGGACGAACACTAATTATGAAAAAATACATCAAAATATTCAACAACATCGGCGAGCTATCGCAGTATTTTGCTACCCTGCTCGCAGATGGTGTCCAAAACACGCCGGAAGGCCGTTTTTTTTCCATCGCTTTGTCGGGTGGCTCCACGCCCAAAGTTGTCTTTGAATACCTCGCCGCCCATTTTGCGAAAGAGATTGCCTGGGACAAAGTGCAGGTGTATTGGAGCGACGAACGCTGCGTTCCACCCGATAGTCCGGAAAGCAATTACCGGATGGCGAAAGAAAGCCTGTTGGACCAGGTTCCGATTCCGGCAAACCAGGTTTTCAGGATGCAGGGCGAAGCCGATCCGGCTGCCGAGGTGGTGCGGTACACGGAAGTTGTTCAAGAAAGCATTCCCCATTCCAAGGGTTTTCCCGTATTTGACCTCCTCATGCTTGGCTTGGGCGATGACGGGCATACGGCATCCATTTTTCTGCACAACAGTCACCTTTTCTACAGCGAACGCCCTTTTGAAGTGGCCGACCACCCCCAAAGCGGACAACAAAGAATCACGGTGACCGGGCAAACCATCAATCATGCGAATGCCGTGGTTTTCATCGCCACCGGCGCCGGAAAAGCGGAGATGGTGGCCAATGTGCTGGCAAAAAAAGCGGGTTGGGAACAGTTGCCGGCTGCGCTGGTAAATCCTGAAGCGGGGCGGTTGGTTTGGTTGTTGGATGAGGCGGCGGCGGGGGAGCTTTGATTCGCGGGCGCAATAGCGGCAACTGAGCAGAGTCAAAATACCCGCTGGCGCGACGGCTCCGCCTCGCGTCCACTATTGGCAGGGTTCCGCCCTTTGCTGTCTAAAACGCTGTTTTCCACAGCGTTTTAGACAGCAAAGGGTAGGGTTTGTAAAAATCGGAAAGGATAAAGGCTTTGCGAATGCCCGACAAACAAAAATTGAGGAATTTATTTATAAGCTTTCAACAACCTAAACAATCCTCACTTCCCCTTCCCAACCAAAGCCTCCAACCCCGCAAAATCAGCCTGGGTTTCCGGACCACGGTATTCAAGGACGGCATCCTTAGCTTCTTCCATATAAAAGGCGCAGCTTTTTCCGTTGGGGGTTTTAAAATCGGGGCGGGCGCCTTTTTCGATCAGGGTTGCACAAATTTTCCACTTGTCGAATTGCGCGGCCCGGATCAAGGGGGTGATGGGGCCGTCTTCGTCGTCGAAAATCGCGGTGGCGTTGGGGTCGGCGCCAAATTCGATGAAGGTTTGCACCGCAGCTAAGGGATCCCTGTAAGAAACGATGGCATCAAAAATATACGGGTAGTCGGCATTTGGGGCGCGAACATTAGGGTCGGCGCCACGCTCGAACAAAAGGCGCAGTACAGCGGCGTTTCCGGTATTTGCAGCGCTGCCTTGCACCGGGGTGTCCCCTTTCAACAGCGTATCCAATGGCGCACCAGCATCGAGTAATACCCGAAGGCATTGTAGTTTTTCTTCAGCGCGGTAACTGCTGGAGGAAGCCTCTTGCAGGGCGAACCACAACAAATCTGTTGACTGTACCACCTCCTTCGGCTCTGAAGACAGACGTTTTTGCAAAGCCTGCGCCTCGCCCGCTTCAATGAGGCGCGCGAGGCGATCTATGTCCGGGTCGTCAAAAATTGGCTTGGCTGCTTCGATGCGCGCGTGCAGTGCCCGCTTGTAGGCAGTCCATTTTGACGATCCAAAATAAAACAAGATAGGCAATACCACCAGTGCAAAAGCGAGGTACTTGCTCCAGGGCCAGGGCAGCAGGTTGAGCAACAGCAATACAGCCAATGCTACCGAACCCAAAATGATGAAGGCTGTTCCCAGGCCTTTGGTCGCCGCATCGCCGCCGCCTTTGTTGGGGTCGAGCAGCATCAACAGGACAAACAGCACGAGTAAGCCGATACAGATCCAGTTGAAGATATAAATTATTTTTAGCATGTCTTTTAATTAGTGTCTGTCTTTATAGTCCGAAATCCCAAGCCAAGGTCGCTCAAAATTTTTAAATATAAAAGTAGCTTGGGCCGCCTGGCAACAAGAGATTGCCTTAGATAGGCCCCTAAAGTCGAAATGTATCATATCTGACAAATTTAATGTGCCGTTGAGCAGGCTTGTCGTGAACCTTTAAACAAGATCTATCTTGTGTTCAATAGATAATTGTTTTAAGCCGGGTTTATACATCCTGTCTTAAGTTTCACAAACGCTCAAAAGCCCAGGTTCTATGAAATTACTTTCACATGCTTTTATTAAAAAAATAACACCACTAAAATCCTGCGTAACGGTATTGTTTGCGGCACTGGTATTGCCCTTGGGGGCGCAAACCTTCAATGGTCAGGGCGGGTTGCTGATCCCGCCGGGCGCTCCGGGCCAAACAGTGGGCATCACTCAATCGCCTTGCACCGTGGCAGGCGTAGGCACCTTGGGCGGTTGCCTGCAAATCGCCAATGTGACCATGGACATTAACCATACTTTTACAGGTGATGTAGGCATTTTGCTGGTAGCGCCCAACGGCGCCTTCCTCGACCTCACCACCGGTAATGGAGGAGGAGGCAACAACTGGACCAACTGTGTGTTTTCCGATCAGGCCGGAGCCTTTATTACGACCGGTTTTCCGCCTTATACGGGATCCTGGCGTCCAGAAGGCCGTGCGACTACTCTCAATCAGCCTTACAGCAACGCCAACCCCTTAGGTACATTTACTTTTGCCAATACGTTCACCGGAATAAATGCCGATGGTGTGTGGAACCTGTACGTCAACGACTACGTGGCCGCCGATGTAGGCGTCATCAACAGTTGGTCTATTACCTTTACCAATTCGGGGACGCCACCGCCTGCTTTTCCCGCATCCATCAGCGCTTGCCCCGGCTCCAACGGTCTGGCGTCTTTCAATCTGACCACCTTAAATGAAACCGTTAACGGAGGCTCGGGACTACCTGTCACCTATTACCTCAACAGCAACGCCACCAGCCCCATCGGCAATCCGTCCAACTTCCTTGCGCCCGCCAGCACCATCATCTATGCGGTTGTGATGGATGGTTGCCCCAGTGCGATTGTACCCATTACGGTCACCGTAACGCCGGCAGCCCTACCCCCTGGAGCTTCCGTGACCATTGATCCGCCCACTAATTGCGGCCCAATCCCGGGGACACTTACTTTTAATCTGGGCATACCCGGCCCAGTCCAAATCACGTACAGCATTAATGGCAGCACCAGTCAAACATTTACTGGAACAACCAACGCAGCGGGAACATTAACCATTCCTTACCAATTTGTAGAAAGCGTGACGGTAACTTTGCTAACTGCGACCCAACTCGGCGGCTGCACTTACAGCTTTCCTCCGCTCAGCGACCAGTTTATACTCCAACAAGGGCCTACGATCGCTTTCAACGGCCCAAACGTCTTTTGCCAGGGGCAAACGCTGAATCTGAGCACCTTTGCCACCAGCAACGATCCCCTTACTTTTCATACAGGAAACCCGGCCACACCTGGCAACCAACTATTAAATCCCATAGTTGTATTGCAAAGTACAACGGCTTATTATGCCTTCGCTCAGGCTGCCAATGGTTGTACCACCACTGCCTTTGTCCCGCTAAATGTGACGCCTTCGGTAACCCCTGTGCTCAGCCCTGCGACTATTTGTGAAAATTCAGGCCCGCTTAATCTTATTCCACTTCAGAATCCCGCTTTTCCAAACGGGGTATGGTCGGGCCCTGGAGTCACCGGTACGACATTCAATCCGCTTGGTCTCTTGGGCAGCAATACCCTTACTTTTACGTCATCTTCGAATTGTACCCTACCCGCAACAACTACGGTGACTGTCGTGCCTTCAAATATTCCGGCGCTGGGTACAACAACGATTTGTTCGGTCTCGGGGCCCTTGAACCTGACGACATTGCAAGACCCTGCTTTTCCCAATGGTACGTGGAGCGGCCCTGGCGTAACGGGCAGCACGTTTAATCCAATAGGATTTAACGGCCCGGTTTCGCTGGTATTTACCCCGAACCAGAACTGCTCCGGCCCTGCCACAACCCAAGTGCTGGTACAGGCGGCCTTGCAGCCTTTCTTAGGAACGGTCACGGTTTGCAATACAGATGCTCCAGTAAACCTGAATACCCTCGCAGACCCAAATTTTCCTTCTGGCGGCGTGTGGAGTGGGCCTGGTGTGAATGGCATTTTTTTTAATCCGGCCAATCTCGTTGGTCCTGTTTCGCTGCTATTTACCCCAACAGGAGTGGGTTGCTTTAGCGGTGGGTCTACGATTGTTCAAGTAAATGGAAGCCCAATCATCAACTTGGGTCAGGCAACGATTTGCGAAAATGCGGGGCTATATGACCTCGGCTTTTTACAGGATCCCAACTTTCCCAACGGAATTTGGAGTGGCCCCGGTATAATAGGCGGCAGTTTTGATCCGGATGGGCAAACCGGCATCAACACGCTCACTTTTACCCCGAATGTGGCGTGTGGTGTGCCAGTTACCACAACAATTGTGGTATCACCAGTACCCGCCCCTCCTGTGCTGGGTGTGGCTGAGCTTTGCGCAAATAATCCTCCCTACAACCTGACTGCATTGCAAGACCCTGCCTTCCCTAACGGCGTCTGGAGCGGCCCTGGCGTGATTGGCTCCGTTTTGAATCTGGCTAATCTTAGCGGAACCATTATTCTCACATTTACCTCAAATCAAGCTTGTGTTGGGCCTGCGACCACAACCGTGCAGATAACTCCATTAGTGCAGCCAATATTGGGTTCGACTGAAATTTGCCCGGGCGACCCGCCGCTCAACCTGGCGACGTTGCAGGATCCAGCTTTCCCAATTGGCACTTGGAGCGGTCCCGGCGTGGGTGGCAGTTTTTTTAACCCGTCCAACCTGGTCGGGCCAATTACCCTCGTCTTTACCCCACAGGGTAGCAACTGTGCAGCGGCTTCAAGCACTATAGTTGAAGTGACCGTCCCCCCAGTTCCAATGCTGGGGAGTGCAACCCTTTGCGAAAGTGGGGGGCTCTATGGGCTTAGTCAGTTGTTGGATCCCAATTTTCCCAACGGGGTCTGGAGCGGCCCTGGAATAACAGGAATCGGAAATAGTTTTAATCCTCAGGGGCTGCCCGGGGTCAACACCCTCACATTTACGCCAAATAACCCGTGTACTGCATCCGCCACGACTACCATAACCGTTTCTGCGCCTGCTACGCCAACGCTGGGAACAGCGACCATATGCAGCAGTGACGCGCCCCTAAATCTGGCTACACTTCTAACCGCTGGCGTTGGAGCCGGGCTGTGGTCCGGACAGGGCGTTTCCGGAGGACAATTTAATCCCACCGGGTTGAGTGGCCCCATCGCCCTCACTTTTACGCCATCGGGGGCTTGCACCGCCCCTGCGACCACTACCCTGACCGTTTCAATTACCCAGGCGCCCACCCTGGCTACAGCCACTTTATGTCAAAACAGCGGGCCATTCGACCTGTCGGCGCTGACGCCTCCTGGCTTTGGCACAGGTATCTGGAGTGGTCCGGGTGTTACCGGCAACCAACTAGATCCTGAAGGCTTGTCGGGAAACATTGCCCTGACCTTTACGCCTTCCGGAGCCTGTGCGCTTCCCGGCAATACGACCATCACCATCAATGCATCGGCTCCACCTTCGTTCACCACCCAATTCAGCGGAACCCTTTGCCCTGGCGAGTGCCTGGAAGCTGCACCTGCTCTTACTGGTAACGGGCCGTTCAATCTCATTTTTGAAATTGAAGGGCCTCTGGGAAGCGCTCTGGACACGCTCCAAATTGCCAATTCTGGGACCACCATAACAATTTGCCCTTCCGTATACAACTTAGGTACAGGCACTTACACCCTTACTGCGCTGGAAATCTCGGATGCCAATTGCCAACAACCCCTCGACTTGCCTTTGGGAGCTTTTCAAATAGTAGCCCCTATGGCTGTTCTGTCGCCCAGCCTTTGCCCTGGTGAGGAATTGATGATTGGTAATCAGACTTTTAACGCAGCTAATCCTACTGGAACGGTAACGCTGACAGGAGCTTCGGTTGATGGTTGCGACTCCCTTGTGCAGGTGTCTTTGTCTTTTCTTACAGTAAGCGACAGCCTGCTCAACCAAACGCTTTGCAATGGGCAAACGCTCACAATAGGAACCCAGACCTTCGATGCTGCCAACCCCGCCGGCACAGTCCTTTTCCCGAATGCGGCGGCTTCGGGTTGTGATTCGACCGTCCAGGTGTCCTTATCTTTTTTTCCCGTGAGCACAAGTCAGCTTAGTCAAACCTTGTGCAACGGCCAGACGCTGACGGTCGGCAATCAAACTTTTGATTTTGTCAATCCTGCCGGCACAGTCCTGTTTCCGAATGCAGCTGCTTCGGGCTGTGATTCGCTCGTTCAGGTGTTTTTGTCCTTTTTCCCGGCGAGCGAAAGCCAACTCAACCAAACCTTATGTACCGGACAGACCCTGACGGTAGGCAGCCAGCTCTTTGATGCGACAAACCCAACCGGCACTGTGTTGCTTCCTAATGCAGCAATTTCTGGTTGTGATTCGACCGTCACGGTGTCGCTGACTTTCCAAAATGCCATTACAGCGACGCTCAATCAAACCTTATGTACCGGCCAAACCCTTACAGTAGGCGGCCAGCTCTTTGATGCGACAAACCCAACCGGCACTGTGTTGCTTCCCAATGCGGCCGCTTCGGGGTGCGATTCGATTGTCACGGTTTCGCTGACTTTCCAAAATGCCGTCACGGCTCCCCTCAACCTAACGCTTTGCACCGGGGAGAGCCTGGCGGTGGGCAACCAGACCTTCAACGCTGCTAACCCAACGGGAACGGTCTTGTTTCCCAATGCAGCCGCTTCGGGTTGTGATTCGACCGTGCAGGTGTCTTTGTTCTTTTTTCCGGCAAGCACCAGCCAGCTTAACCAAACCTTGTGCAACGGGGAGAGCCTGACAGTGGGCAACCAGACCTTCAACGCCGCTAACCCAACGGGAACAGTTTTATTCCCCAATGCAGCAGCTTCGGGTTGTGATTCGACCGTGCAGGTGTCTTTGTCCTTTTTCCAAACCAGCACCAGCCAGCTTAACCAAACCTTGTGCACCGGGGAGAGCCTGACAGTGGGCAACCAGACCTTCAACGCAGCTAACCCATCGGGAAGCGTTCTGTTTCCCAATGCAGCAGCTTCGGGCTGTGATTCAACCGTGCAGGTGTCTTTGTCTTTTTTCCCGGCAAGCAGCAGCCAGCTCAACCAGACTTCATGCAATGGAGAGACCCTGACTGTTGGCAACCAGACCTTCAATGCCGCTAACCCATCGGGAAGCGTTCTGTTTCCCAATGCAGCAGCTTCAGGGTGTGATTCGACGGTGCAGGTGTCTTTGTCCTTTTTCCCGGCAAGCATCAGCCAGCTCAACCAGACTTCATGCAATGGAGAGACCCTGACTGTTGGCACCCAGACCTTCAATGCCGCTAACCCATCGGGAACCGTTTTGTTTCCCAATGCAGCAGCTTCAGGGTGTGATTCGACCGTGCAGGTGTCTTTGTCCTTTTTCCCGGCAAGCAGCAGCCAGCTTAACCAAACCTTATGCAACGGGGAGAGCCTGACCGTCGGCAACCAGACCTTCAACGCTGCTAACTCATCGGGAACGGTCTTATTCCCCAATGCATCAGCTTCGGGTTGTGATTCGACCGTGCAGGTGTCTTTGTCTTTTTTCCCGGCAAGCAGCAGCCAGCTCAACCAGACTTTATGCAATGGGGAGACCCTGACGGTGGGCAACCAGACCTTCAACGCCGCTAACCCAACAGGAACAGTCTTGTTTCCCAATGCAGCAGCTTCGGGTTGTGATTCAACGGTGCTCGTGTCTTTGTCTTTTTTCCAAACAAGCACCAGCCAGCTTGTTCAAACCTTGTGCACCGGGGAGAGCCTGACGGTGGGCAACCAGACCTTCAACGCTGCTAACCCAACGGGGACCGTTTTGTTTCCCAATGCAGCAGCTTCGGGTTGTGATTCGACCGTGCAGGTGTCTTTGTCTTTTTTCCAAACCAGCACCAGCCAGCTTAACCAAACCTTATGCAACGGGGAGAGCCTGACGGTGAGCAACCAGACGTTCAACGCTGCTAACCCAACGGGAACAGTCTTGTTTCCCAATGCAGCAGCTTCGGGTTGTGATTCGACGGTCGCCGTCTCGCTGACTTTCCTGAACGCTATCACAACAAACCTCAACGCCACAATCTGCGAGGGCGAGTCCTATCCATTTAACGGCGGATTGCTGACAGTTGCAGGGATATACTCGGGTGAATTTACTACCATTTCGGGCTGCGACAGCTTGGTGACCCTCAACCTGGGAGTAGCTGAACCGCCTCAGGTGGTGATAGACTCGGTGTTCGATATTGTTTCCCGAACGTCGGTAACATTGACCCCACAGGTGAGCGGTTCGGTTTCCTGCACCTGGCAGCCAGCCTCACTGGTGGAGTGCAGTACGTGCTGCAATACCCGTACCATTCCTATGACCAGTGACACAGTAATCGTGTTATACGTAGCAGCCGACAACGGCTGTGAGGCTGCCTTTCCTGTATCCATTCGGGTAAGTGCGCGCCCCGGTTTTTATGCCCCCAACGCATTCCGGCCAGACTCGCCGGCGAATGGCTACTTCACCCTGTATGGAACCGACGCCATTGAAGAAATAGAAGAAATGATGATCTTTACCCGTTGGGGAGAATCCGTTTTCAAAAGAACCAACTTTCTGCCCGACATCCCACAATTGGGTTGGGACGGCAGGTATCGCGGGCAGATAATGGATGTCGGAGTATTTGTATGGTATGCCCGACTTCGGCTCCGCAATGGCAAGATCATTGTAGAAAAAGGGGATATTACTTTAGTTCGTTAGTAATGAGAAATGCAGGTATAAATTAAAAAAGGTGGCCCGTTTCCAGGCCACCTTTTTTAATAAAAAACTAACGCTAAATTAAGCCAAGTCAAAACGGTCGAGGTTCATCACCTTGTTCCATGCAGCCACAAAATCGCGTGCGAACCTCTCCTGACCGTCTGCACAAGCGTAGACTTCGGCAAGCGCCCGGAGTTCTGAGTTCGAGCCAAAGATGAGGTCAACGCGAGTGCCTGTCCATTTCACCTGGCCGGTTGTACGATCACGGCCCTCAAACACGTCCTGGACATCCGAAGTTGCCCGCCACGTCGTGCCCAAATCGAGCAGGTTGACGAAGAAGTCGTTCGAGAGTACTTCCGGACGCTTGGTAAAAACGCCGTGGTGCGATTGATCGAAGTTTGTGTTCAGGACGCGCATCCCGCCGACTAAAGCCGTCATTTCCGGCGCGGTCAGGTTCAGCAATTGCGCTTTATCAACCAGCATTTCTTCTGCCGCTATTGCGTATCGGGTATTCTTGTAGTTGCGGAACCCATCTGCAGCCGGTTCGATTGCGGCGAATGATTCAACATCGGTTTGCGCTTGCGAGGCATCGGTGCGTCCAGGTGTGAATGGAACCGACACATTAAAACCGGCATTTTTGGCTGCCTGCTCGATGCCTGCGCATCCGCCCAGCACGATCAGGTCCGCAAGTGAAACCTGCTTGCCGGACTGAGCGCTGTTGAACGCTGATTGAATGCCTGCCAGTGTCTCCAGCACTTTCGCCAATTGGGTCGGGTTGTTGACGCTCCAATACTTCTGCGGCGATAAACGGATGCGCGCGCCGTTGGCGCCACCGCGTTTATCCGAGCCGCGGAACGTGGAAGCCGACGCCCAGGCAGTAGACACTAATTGGGACACCGTCAATCCCGAAGCAAGGATTTTGCCTTTCAATTCGGTGATGTCCTGGTCGTTGATCAGTTCATGCGCAACGGCCGGAACCGGATCCTGCCAGATCAGCTCTTCTGAAGGCACTTCCTGGCCGAGGTAGCGCATGCGTGGCCCCATATCGCGGTGCGTCAGTTTGAACCAGGCCCGGGCGAATGCATCTGCAAACTCATCCGGGTGCTCGAAGAAACGTCTTGATATTTTTTCGTAAGCAGGGTCTACTTTTAGGGAAAGGTCCGTCGTCAGCATTGTTGGCGCGTGCCTCAGCGATGGGTCGTGCGCATCGGGCACGGTACCTGCGCCTGCGCCAGCTTTTGGTTTCCACTGGTGGGCGCCCGCGGGACTTTTGGTCAGTTCCCATTCGAAGCCAAACAGGTTCTCAAAGTAATTGTTGCTCCACTGGATTGGCGTTGTGGTCCACGCGCCTTCAAGGCCGCTGGTGATGGTGTGGACTCCATGGCCGTTGCCGAACGTGTTTTTCCAGCCGAGGCTCTGCTCCTCAATGCCTGCGGCTGCGGGTTCCCGGCCTACATACTGGCTGGGATCTGCAGCGCCGTGGGTTTTGCCGAAAGTGTGTCCGCCGGCAATCAGCGCAACCGTTTCTTCGTCGTTCATGGCCATACGGCCAAAGGTTTCGCGAATATCACGGGCGGCAGCAAGCGGATCCGGATTCCCGTTCGGGCCTTCCGGATTCACGTAGATGAGCCCCATCTGGACGGCGCCAAGCGGATTTTCCAATTCGCGGTCGCCGGTGTAGCGTTTGTCGCCCAGCCATTCGGTTTCAGATCCCCAATAGACGTCCTCTTCAGGCTCCCAAATATCTGCGCGTCCGCCGCCGAAACCAAAGGTTTCAAAGCCCATGGATTCCAGGGCGCAATTGCCGGCGAGGATCATCAGGTCAGCCCAGGAGATTTTCCTGCCGTATTTTTGTTTGATCGGCCAGAGCAGCAAACGTGCCTTGTCGAGGTTCGCGTTGTCGGGCCAGCTGTTGAGCGGCGCAAAGCGCTGCGTGCCGGAGCCCGCGCCACCGCGACCGTCGGCGATGCGGTAAGTGCCGGCGCTGTGCCACGCCATCCGGATGAAAAACGGCCCGTAATGCCCGTAGTCGGCTGGCCACCAGGCTTGAGACGCGGTCATCAGATCGAAGAGGTCTTTCTTAACGGCATCCAGGTCGAGGCTTTTGAATTCCTCCGCGTAGTTGAACGAATCACCCATCGGATTGGACAGGGAGGAGTTTTGGCGGAGGATGTTCAATTTCAATTGATTAGGCCACCATTCCCGGTTTGAGGTGCCACCGCCGGCGCCTTTCGTGAGAATGCCACTCATAAAAGGGCACTTGCTTTCGCCATTACCGTTACTACTTTCAACACTTTCAGGTGTTGGCGTGGTAATGTTATTGTTATTTTCCATAATGCGATTGATTTAAATTTCCCCTCAAAATAACGGAATATTTTTCAAATATTTTATTTATATTTACGATACTTTCATAGATAAAAACTATGATGAAGGGTGCACTGATGTAGAAGGAAAGGAGGATAGGGCTATCATTATTTAAAATCTGCGGTAAATCCAGTCCACAAGCCTAACAGCCGCAAACAGGGCAGATGATAGCTGAAGAAACCGTGGTCCGTCAGGGACTGACTCACGACAATTTTATGGAAGAGCGAAACGCGCTGAAGGAAATGGGTCGGCGTGTGGCTCGGTGCCGGTACTTACCTGCTCAACCGGAATTACCAGCAGGACGACTTCGTCCAGCTCTGCCGCGATCGCGTTGATGCCGGCTACCGCCTGGTAGATGTAGAGACGTATGTGGACGGGACCGTCCGAAAATTCGCCGGCGTGTGGGAGCCTAATGCCAACACGGAGGCGCGCTGGTTCAATATCCAGATGGGCAACTGGGTGAACGACAAGCACAACGAAGTGATCACCCGGGGTTATGAATTGCTGGATTTGGAAAAGTATTGAGCTTTTGCCGCTCGTCAATTTGAAGAGGGTTTCGGAATTGTTTAAGGCGTCGAAAATGATATAATATAAAGTTTTGATTAAAGCTAAAAATTAAATTTAATATTTTGAATTTTCACAAAAAATAAATTTAATTTTTTTTTATCTAATATTTTGCAAAATAAGAAAAATAGTATTACCTTGCACCCAGTAAATCGAATCCTGATATGACCATCACTGAAAACAGTTATACAAAGCCTCTGCTTTTTGGCGCCTGCCAGAAGCAGGGGCTTTGTGTTTTATGCCGATATCCCCGCAATAGTGGGTCTTGAAATGCACAATGCAGGTTTCAATACACGCTATTGTGAGAAAACCGTTTTTGGTAGCAACCAAAAAAATAAAAAACGAACTCATTAAATTTTTAACAAAATACTAAACCAATGAAATCAGCAAAGTATTTAATTTTATTCGTAGCTGTAATAGCTTTTATGGGATGTCCAAGTGGGGGCAATCAAGAACCAAATTCTTCATGTGTAAATGAAGATAAATTAGCATTGGAAGAAACCTGATTTTGCCGCTACTGTTCTTGAACAAGGCAATCCTTTTCCTATTCCTATTCAATCAGGAGGAACAGTTAGCCTTATGTAGGAACTGTACCACCAAGTTCCAGTTTTCAAAATGTTCCTGTTTGGACAAATGTTAATGTTGCATCAGGCTATTATTTTTTAGAAGTTACAGTAAATGTCGGAGCATGTGGAAGCAAGAGAATTTGCCTTTCAGATAAGAGAATTGAAGTCATTAAATAATTGAAAAAGAAGACAGCCACCAACAAAACATACAACGGCAAATAAGGCTACGCGCCCTACCTGTGTGTATGCGTAACGTTTGTCGATACAAATAAATTCTACTTTACCATAAAAACCATTTATTATGCCTTTAACAGATCATTCAGATGTTTTTGCGAGTTTTCATGAACAGGGCTTTAACGCGATTATCCAGCATGTAATGCTCCAACGCCCTTCCATGTTTAATTATGCAACGGAGGATTTAGCTAATCCTCGTTATGCTCCACGCTTGTGCGAGCGAATTAAATATCACTCCGCAGTAGAGGCCTACGGGAATCCATTGGTTACGGTAGTTCCATACATGCCGGTCATTGGATACAATGGCCCGTACGGAATGAGTTATTGCTTCCAACTTCGAGACTTGGTGATAGATTTTCATCCTGGCAATATTATCAGCCTACCCCCAGAACTTAATCCGCCCTTGGGCGCCCAAAGAATAGCACTGTCGGCAACAGTATGTGCAGGCTTAGGATGCCCTTATGAGCGTTTTATCGACCAACTGATTAATGAAATAAAACCAGATCAAAGCGGGAACGATAGACCTCCTCCTCCCCCCGACAAACCATTTCCATTTGAAAATCTGAGTTGCTTCTGTCTGGAGTTGAATGCCGTACTTAGAATTATACGCAATAACGGGTTTGTAGAACTGCGATTGGATGACTTAGAATTAATAGACATCACGCCAAACGGACTCGAAAATGCTTTAGAATGCTACATTTCGACCGTATTCAGATTGACGTTACTGCCAAAATTAAGAATTGCACTTAGTGATTTGATCCTTGACTTGAGCGACTTCATAACCCTCTCCCCAACGCCTATATCTGGGGTTGTGCCATTTAACCCATCTGTTGGCAACGATAGATTATCTGTATTTTTTAACCTTTCCTAAATAAACCACCATTATGCCACATGTTAATCTAGCAGCTTCCGAAGCTGCTTTCCAAGAACTTTTTAACCGGGTTCGGGATAGTCTTGCAACTTCAACATCCAACTCTGGTTCATTTGGCCCTTTTACTGCCTCGTATAGTGCTGGTATCCGTTTAGAAGGCGGAACTATTGACCTGCAGGACAGCCCGGATGAGGTTCGAATAAGCGAACTCGATGTTGTAATTGACCCACTTACTTTAGGGCTTGGCATTGATATACCTGAAATTTGTGTAGGTGGATTTTGTATTATTCCGTCACCGTTTGGTTGCATTCTTCGTGCGCCAAGGATTTGTATTTTTTCGGCTAACCCTGACATCAATATTTCTCTGAATTTAGGCGGACTCATAACAAGTGAAATTTCAGGCGCATTCGATATTGATGTTGAATATTTCAAC
This sequence comes from Saprospiraceae bacterium, assembly GCA_046153985.1. GTDB lineage: Bacteria > Bacteroidota > Bacteroidia > Chitinophagales > Saprospiraceae > JABWAJ01. The sequence continues at coordinate 3,112 of JBJXFD010000014.1, read as the reverse complement.
AATCCTGGTCATGCAGGCTTGACTAATCATCAAGCATTTTATTCCGGCAATCAGAACGAATGGCAATTTTACTTGGATCCAATCTGGCTTGATTTTGACCTCATTGATATTTCTGATACCGTCGGAAATATCCTGGATGCAGCAATTGATGCTGCCATAAACAACTTACTAGGCTGGCTACCCGGTTGGGTAAGGGATGTGTTATCCTGGCTTTTAGGTGGGATTGTAGATATCATAAGAGCAATTCTTGATATCGTAGACGATATTGACGAATGGCTTTCCGATTTATTAGGCGTGAGTTTCGGGTTGTTCGATTTCATCTTAACCTGGATCGCTGATGAAATCGCCGACGACCATCCGATTTTTACATTTGAGGATCCATACCCCATTCTAGGGCCTTCGGGAAGCCTCATTCCTGTCCTGATTCCAATCCGAAATGTTGATGTTAATATTGAATCTACCGAGCTGATCTTATCTGCTGATATAGGTTGATCGGGAGGAAAGGAATGTCAATTTAATCAATTAAAAATCACTTATCATGAACTCATATATCAATAGAACTGCAATTAAAAAAATGCAGTTTAGAAGTGCTGGCGTTTCTGTCTTATCGTACATTGTTCATCCTTTGAAAGACGCCGGTATTTACTTTGGGAAGATTTACAAAGGCGAAAAGCTCCTTGATGAATTCAAAATTGCTTGTTTGGAAGGCTGTAATGAAAAACAAGTGAATATTAATTTATCCGATTTCAATTTTCAACAAATAGCAGAAAAGGGGCAAAAAACCTATGAACTTTCGTCCGAAGGATATTTACTGTTATACGACTCGGCATCCAACAATGATTATCAAATCCGGCTTGAAATGGCTTCAAAAGATAGAAGCCCGAAAGTTGTATTTGATACCAAAGTCCTGGATGAAGGAGATTTTTATGCTGCTACGCTTTTACGTCCGGGAGAATACAAAGGACGTAACCTTAAGAATAACGCTGAATTTGAAGTTACCGTAGTATATCCTGATAATAAGCAAATTACCAAATCTAGCGAAGTAATTCCGCCCGCAAATATAGAAGTAAAGAAAGATGGCTTTTATCCAGCGTCTGTCAAAATCAACCCAGGGCAAGGATTGGTATTTACTATTAAGACGCCAAGTACTATCGAGCTGGGCCTCAAAAAGGGTTATGAGAAAGAGCTAACGTACGATCCGGAATTAACCAGAGATAAGAAATCTAAAAATATACGGAATCGGTACCGTTGGGTTAATCCAAATAAACCAATGCGGAAACCGGATTAATAGACAATTCGACTTAAACGCTGAGGATTGGCAAACCAAGAGGTGGCGACTTTCACTTTGACCCAGATAATTCCGGATAAAGGGGAGGCGCCGCCACTTCCGGCAAACCTGGTAAAACCAGAGTTTGGGTTACAAGCCCAACGCTTTTTTGCACCGCCAGACATACACCTTTTAATAAAGTCGAAAACGCGGCCGAGTCAAAACATTGTTCACCGCCCCTTTTGAAGGCCGGAGATTAAATAAATCTTGTAAAATTTGACGGCAACGGCCTTGCGGAATATGGTGCGCCGTATTCAAATACGTGGCTAAACTACGGATCGAATTATATCATAGTGCTTTCCTCCATTCGGCGCAGGCACACTCACAAAGCCACCATAGGCCGGACTATACCGCACTTCTATTGCTCTTGCCTCTATGGATTTTCAATGAAATTTTTCTATTTACTGACAAACCCGGCCCGCTATTCGAGCGAGCCGGGTTTTGTATGCAGGTTTTTTACATGATCAATAATGTAATCATCCATCATCAATAAAAACTCCCCTACCCCAACACCTGCGTCCCTCCCAAAAAAGGCTGATCATAAACCCGCTTCCCAGTCGCCTTGTAGATGGCGTTGGCGAGCGCGCCAATGATGGGTGGGTTCACTGGTTCGCCAAGCCCCGTCGGGTCTATTTCGTTTTTCACGAAATGCACCTCGATGGCCTTTGGCGCCTCACTGTGGCGGATCAGGCGGTATTTGTCAAAATTGCTTTGCTCCGGCGCGCCGTCTTTGAAGGTCATGGCGCTGTACATGGCGTGGCCAATGCCGTCCACGATGCCGCCCTCGGTGAGGTTGATGGCTGCAATCGGGTTTACCAGGATGCCGCAGTCGACCGCACAGTGGACTTTTTGCACCACGGGTTTGCCGTCTTCCACCACAAGGTCTAAGACCTGCGCCACGTAAGAATTGTGGCAGAAATAGGCAGAAACGCCCCGGTGAACGCCTGGCTGGTCTTTACCCCAGCCCGATTTTTCCCGCACCAGTTCCAGGACCCCGGCATATCGGGCTGCTTCGTAGTCGTTTTCTGTGCCAACCGGTTTTTTCGCTGCACGGTCTAAAAGTTCGAGGCGGAGCGCGATGGGATCTTTCCCCATTACTTCGGCCACTTCATCGAGGAATGACTGTTCGGCTCCAGCGATAAAGTTCGACCTCGGCGCCCGGAATGCACCGACACTGATGTTGGAATCCAACGCCCAATCTTCGGCTAAGTAGTTGTCCAGTGCGCCAGCCGGGAAACGGTTTGCGGCAAGCGAGCTTTCCGGGATGCCGCCCGACCGCACATGGAAAGCAGTTAGGTTTTTGTTGGCATCGAAGGCGGCCCGGTAAGTGACGTGGTAAGCCGGACGGTAATTGCCGAACGTCATATCGTCCTCACGGGTGTAAACCAACTTGATGGGCGCGTTCATTTTTTGCGAAATGACTGCTGCCTCTACAACGAAGTGGCCATAAAGCCGCCGTCCGAAGCCCCCACCCTGCCGGGTCATCTGAATGTCTATCTTTTCGAGTGGCAATCCGAGTCTGGCAGCCACACTTTTTTCCATAAATTCCGGCGTCTGGATGGGCCCGACAAGTTCCGCTTTGTCCGCTGTTACGTGGGCGAAGAAGTTCATCGGCTCCATCGTGCTGTGGGCGAGGAAAGGAGCAGTGTAGTTGCGCTCGATGACCTGTGCGGCATTTTTGAAGGCCGTTTCCGGGTCGCCGTCCCTGCGGACGACCTTTGCCAATTTGGCGCCCCTTTCCGCCATTTTTGCCACATGGTCGCTGGTGTTTTACAGCCCCGCTGG
>JBJXFD010000552.1:0-8505 GCA_046153985.1 Saprospiraceae bacterium | reverse complement strand
TTTTGTAGGAGAACTCAGGAAAGACACTTTCCCAGTCGTTGTCGGGATTGCCTTTTACAAAATCGTTGCGCTGCACATCAATATTGGTTTTCCCATCAAAATCAACGAAGCGTTTGCGCAAAGCTTCTGCATTTTCATTCACGTGCAGCGCAAAACCCTGCACGATCATCAACCAAACCATATCGGGGGAAATGGTGAGCGGGCGGTGCTCGGAATACGCCAGTTGGGCCGCTTGTACAAAAGGATGGCAATAGGTTTTTATCAGCATCTTTTCAGAGCGACTGAAACTTTCCAGCGTTGATTCGGGGGGTGCAGTTTTAAGAAAGTTGCCTTCTGCATCGTAAAGGTCTTTACCCGGTTTAATGGCATAACTGTGCAGTGCTTCCGCATACGGAACTTCCGCGAGGAGCGTGTCGGCAAGCGCTACTTTACAAACGGGGAAGGTGATGCTTTTTGCGATTTTTTCTGGTGTTGGGTTCGTTGCTGTGGTTTGGGCAAATAGGAGGTTTTGGAGGAGCAGGAGTGCAAACGCGGGCAGCAGGCGGCTCCAGGTTGTTTTCGATTCCATGGCGGATTTGGTTTTGGTGAAAGAATCAATGGATGAGGGGTTAACGCTCAGAGATTCGGGAATAGTTTGTCATGCTTCATGAGAATGATGAATTTGTATTTCTGCTTGCAAAAAATTGGAGATGTGTTTCGGCGAAAAATTTTTGACAAAAAAAAAACTTGTCAAAAACTTGACAAAATAATTTTTGTCATCGTATATTTGTGTTGACAAAAAAAATTTTGTCAAAAAATCAGCTCCAATGAAAAACAGAGTAGGCCCTCCGGTCAGCGGCCCCAACTATTTCGACCGACCAGATTTACACCGCCGGTTTTGCCGCCGATTGCATGCGGGAGAAAACTTGTACCTGAGTGCGCCGCGTCGTTCTGGCAAAACCTCGTTCATGTTTCATTTGCAGGAGGAGCCATGTAAGGGTTATGAGTTTGTGTACATCAACGTAGAATCAGAGCGGGATACCCAGACATTCTTCAAACGCATTTTGGAAGAAATGATGGAAAATGGAGCTGTAAAAAAAGCTGTTGGAACCAGCCATAAAGTAAAAGAAGTATTTGAATCAGCGTTGGGGAAGATAAAAAGTATTGACCTGAAATTGTTTAAAATAGACCTCAATTCACAAGACTCCGATAACTATGCCCAGGCTTTCTCAGAACTTTTGCAGAAATTAGACCCTGCCGAGTTCAAACTGGCGTTGCTGGTAGATGAGTTTCCGGCAGCAGTTGTCAATATCGCTCAAAAGCACGGCGATCAGGAAGCCATTCATTTTTTGCAGGAAAACCGAACAATCCGACAGATTTCAAGCCAGGCTGTGCAACTCGTTTATACCGGATCTATCGGTTTACCCGCGTTGGTTAATCGTCTCCGCGTTCCGGAATTGATCAACGACCTGAATGTGTTTGATGTGCCGCCGTTCACGGAAATAGAAGCATCTAAACTCGCGGAACAATTGCTCAAAGCAGAAGGTGTATCCTTCGAAGAAGATGTAATTCAGCATATTCTGAATCGGGTTCAATGGTTGATGCCCTTTTTTATTCAATTGATCGTGAGCGACCTGGTAGATCGCTATGAGCAAAGCGGCAAACGCATTTCTACCAATGATGTGGATGCGGCAATAGAATTAAGCAGCAGCCAACGCAGCAAATCACATTTTGATAGCTACTTCACGCGTTTAGATAAAGGACTTGGGCCTGAAAAAGCGGAATTGGCCAACCAAATGTTGCATACCATCGCCAAAGAAGGGGCAGTCCCGCTTGAACAGCTCTATGCAGAACTTTCTGAAACAGAAAAAAATATACGGCGCTACGTGCTGGGAAGTTTAGAATTTGACGGCTATATTAGTTTGCAGGCCGATGGTTACCGCTTCAACTCCCCAATTCTCCAAAGCTGGTGGTTGCGCTATGCATTTTGAGTCCCGGAGTTTTTAGATATCCCAAAAAACCAACTGAAGTCGCTGTATTGAAAAACGTGCAAAATAAAAAGGATGACTGTCAAGCTGATCGCGAATATTAATAACCCTGGACAGCAAACCCGCCAGGAGTTGATAGATGGTTTTGTGGTACGTCAGGCAACATTCCGCCGACTCTATGAAGACCTGCGAGATTCGCCCATGAATTACCCCGAGCAACATTACCTATTGCAAGGGTCACGCGGTATGGGGAAGACTTCTATGCTTCTCAGACTGGCCTACGAATTGGAGGGGGACTCCAACATTTGCGATCGACTGATTCCTGTTTTATTCAATGAAGAAGAATACGGTTTAGATCGGCTCTCCCGGTTTTGGGAACGGGTTGCGGAAATTATAGAGGATAAGTGCATTGAATTTCATGGGCTTCCGAAGGAAATGGACGCGCTTTATGCGCAATACAATGAAAACGAAGAAGCTTTCGAGCGAGCTGTTTTTGGATTGCTCAGCGAACGGCTTAAAAAAGCCGAAAAAAAAATTGTGCTGTTGGTAGACAACTTCGGCGATATCATTCAGCGTTTCAAAATGTACGACGTGCAGCGGATGCGTGAAATCCTGCAAACTTCCTCCGACCTGCGTTTGATTGCTGCAACGCCTGCCGTACTAAATGAATTTTATGACGTAAAACACCCCTTCTATGAATTATTCCGAGTCGTTCGGCTCAGTGGCCTTAATGCTGAAGAAGTACGTACCTTACTGCTCAAATTGGCGGAAAACGAGCACGAACCGGCAGTAAAAGACATCCTCGAAAACGAACCGGGCCGGGTAGAAGCGCTCCGGCGACTCACTGGCGGAGTCATCCGCACCATCGTTTTACTTTTCGAAGTATTTATAGATGACCGCAAAGGCAATGCCTTCCACGATCTCAAGATCATAACAGATCGGGTAACCTGGCTCTATAAACACCGCATGGACGACCTGCCCACCCAGCAAAAACAGATTGTGGACGCCATCGCTATGGCCTGGGACGCGGTGTCGGTCAAAGAAATCTGTCGACATACCCGCTTAGACAGCAAAACCGTATCGGCGCAGCTCGGCCAATTAACCGAAAACGAAGTTGTCGAACGCATTCTGACGGGTACCAAAAACCACCTCTACCACATCGGCGAGCGCTTTTTCAATATCTGGTACCTGATGCGCTATGGAAGGAGGGATAATCGGGTGCTGTGGTTGGTTAGGCTTTTGGAGGTGATTTGTGATCCGGATATGCTGAGAACACGTGTCCATTATCATCTGTCTCAGCTTCAAAGTGGAGATTATGATACAGAAGGCGCTTATTTGATGAGTGAGGCATTAAGCCGTGTAAATGGTATTGGCCGTGATTTACAGCATCAATTGTTGAACATCACGCGGGAATTTTTAAGGGGAAAAGGGAGTCCTTTAGAGTCAGAGTTGTCGGAATCAGACTTGGAATTGTATAAAAAAGGGATGGAACTTATCAAATACAAAGCTTATGATCAAGCTATTGTAGTATTTAAGCAAATGCAGATGCCAGACTGGTGGGGTTTGAGTATAGCTTATTTTATTAATCACCAAATAGAAGATGCCCTGGAGTGTTTAAAAAAAATAAAAACTGGAGAAGGACTGTATCTCACTGGTTTGATTTATGAAGATAAGGTTGAATATACGAAGGCTGAAAAATATTATTTGAACGCAATCGAAAAAGGTAGCGATAATGCTTTGAATAATCTATTGTGGATGTATTTCATTCAAAAGAGAAACCAATCAAATGCTTTGGATTTAATCCAAAAATTCTCACTCTCATTTAATTCTGAACACGCCCACACCGCTGCCTGCATTTCCCTCTGGGCCAAGCAACCACAAAAAGCTTTTGAATTATCTGAACATTTCCTCTATGATCAAAAATGTTTGGATGACTGGAACGAAGATTACATCACCTTCCTCCTCCTCCTCCTCGCCAAATCCCAATACGCCTTCCTCTACGACTATTTCACCAACGAGCGTGGCGTTGCCCTAAAAGTGCGCGACCGCTTCAAACCCATCTGGTATGCGCTCATGCACTACATGAAGGAGCAATACCCCTTAGAATACCTGCGCATGGGGGAAGAACTGCGCGAAACCGTAGAAGAAATCATCCAAAAAGTGGAAAAAATGCGAACAGAGTACGCCTAATGTTATCCCGTTTGAATCCCAATCGAAATTTCCTACCTTTGCACCCAAAATTCCTAACCTTGAGATATTTCAACAACATCCTCGAATCCATTGGCAATACGCCTTTGGTGAAGCTGAACAAAGTGGTGGCCGAAGTTCCGGCGCAGGTTTTCATCAAGCTGGAAACCGTCAATCCCGGCAATTCCATCAAAGACCGCATGGCGCTCAAAATGCTGGAAGACGCGGAAGCGCGCGGCGACATTCAACCCGGCGGCACCATCATTGAATGCACGTCCGGCAACACGGGCATGGGGTTGGCCATTGCCGCTTCGGTGAAAGGCTACCGCTGCATTTTTACCACCAGCGACAAACAATCGAAAGAAAAAATAGACCTGCTTAGGGCGTTTGGTTCGGAAGTGATCGTTTGCCCAACGAACGTGACGCCGGACGACCCGCGCTCCTACTACTCTGTGGCGCGCCGGTTGAGCGAAGAAATTCCGAACTCTTACTGGTGCAACCAATACGACAACCTTTCCAACCGGCAGGCACATTACGAAAGTACCGCTCCTGAAATCTGGGAGCAAACCGACGGCAAAATCACGCACCTCGTGGTGGGTGTGGGCACGGGCGGCACCATTTCCGGCACGGGACGCTACCTGAAAGAGCACAACCCGAACGTCAAGATTTGGGGCGTGGATACGTATGGTTCTGTGTTCAAAAAATACCACGAAACGGGCATTTTTGATGAAAAGGAAATTTATCCCTACATCACCGAAGGCATCGGCGAAGACATCCTGCCCAAAAACGTGGACTTCGAAATCATTGACCATTTCGAAAAAGTGACCGATAAAGACGGCGCCGTGATGGCCCGCCGCATTGCACGGGAAGAAGGCATCCTGCTGGGCTATTCCGCCGGTTCGGCTGTGGCCGGACTCGTTCAAATGAAAGACCGCCTGACCAAAGACGATATCGTGGTAGTGATCATCCACGACCACGGCAGCCGCTATGTTGGCAAAATTTTCAACGACGACTGGATGCGCGAGCGCGGCTTTTTGGATACCGAATTGCGTGTGAAAGACATTTTATCGAAAAAACGCGACAAGCAGTTTTTCAGCGTTGCTACTTCGGATACCGTGCGCCACGCCTTCGATCTTATGAAAAAACACGACATCTCCCAGATGCCGGTCATGGACAACGGCGCCATCGTTGGTTCCATCACAGAAAACTCGGTGTTGAGCTTTTTGCTGGAAAACCCGATGAAAAATACCGAGCAAAAAGTGTCGGCCATCATGGGCGATCCATTTCCGGAGGTCAGCGAAGACACGCCGTTCAGCCAGCTCAGCAAATACATCAGCAAAAAAATCCCAGCTGTTTTGGCCCGGGACAAGGCTGGCGACATGCACATCGTCACGCAATATGATATGATTCAGGCGGTGTGACAGATATCAATACTTTTCTACACATTGATTATCGTATTCCGTTTTTACGGGTATGGTAATCAATGTGCATATAAATAGCCTGACTTAAAAGCTTCGCGATTTCCTCTATTTCATCATCGGCTAAGGGCTTGTGTAGTAATTTCTCTAAATATTTCTGGTGCTTGCGCTGGTTTTCTGAAAATTCGTCTATAAATATTTCGTATTTTATCAGATCGAATTTTATTTGGAATCCATAATTACACCCAAAAGTTTTTAGGCCACCTTTGATAAAAATCCCATAAGAAGCATCAAAGTCAACACGGCAAGTATTTGGCTGAATTTTAGTCTCATTTTCTTTGCATTCTTTTAACAGGTTTTGAATAATGTCGTCTGCTAGCTCATCTGCAAAATATACCCCTCCTACCCCATCTGAAATAAAAATATGATGCCGAGGATCTTTAAAGAACCTGTTGAATTTTTGAACGAGTGGGATGGTTTTTTTAAATAATTCTCCCAGCCATGACTGATATATTTCAAAAAAGAAGGCACTGTTGAATTTTACTTTAACCACTTCCTCCGGATCATATGCCTGCAATTCCCTGTCCAGTAACGCCAACTGCTTATCCAGATCATCTGGTTCTTCAATAGATTTACCTTGAATGGCGTCTAAAACCATTTTCTGAGAGCGAACAACAAGTGCAGCCATCATTTCAAATAAAACATCTTTATTTCCGCCATAGCATTGAATATCTGCCAGGTATTTGTAATAGGCATCTTTATCTTCTTTTTTGATAATCAACGGAGGAAAGCCAAAAGATATAAGTAAAAGGTTGGTAAGCAGTCGTGCTGTACGCCCATTACCATCATAGAATGGATGGATGGTAAGGTATTCTATATGAAATTGAAAGGCTATGTCAAGTGGATGTAGCGCGCCTTTCTTTTTATGGTTAATTTGGTCAATTGCGGCATTTGTGCGATCAATTAACTGATGTATTTGCTCTTTGACTTCTACAGGGGCAGCAAAATCAAAACGTTCGCCTTTGTAGTTAAGGATATGATTAAATTCCGTTTTCCATTTCCCTATTTTTTCTTTAAAGGCGGGAGCTTCTTCATACATGATTGAACTATGTATGTTCTGTATTCGCTTTTCAGAAAGTCGCAATTCTCCTTTGCCGATTTTGAAAATATCTTCCACTACTTCATCATGCCCCTTCATTTCAAGTACATCTTTTGTTGCTTTGCTATGAATGTTAAGGGTTTTGATCATAATGCTCCGTGTTTCCTCCTTAGTCAGCGTATTTCCTTCCATGCTATTACTATAATAATTCCAGTCCAGTCGAAACTTATACTGTATCTTTTTTTTAATTTCAGGGGAGTATTCACCATAAGAACTGATCTCTTCCTGTAGTTTTTCGACCATATTTCTTTTCTCGGTATAACTCATGTCTGGTTGTTTTTTGGTATAACAAAATTTACGCCGGTTAGATTCAAAAGTAAGCAAGGTTATAACAAAGTTGTCACTCTTTGGAATAGCACTGTTCTTACTTTTTACCCTTCCATCCTGGCCCGCGCACCACCTTGCCCGGCATCGCCCCTGTATGTTCGCCATTTTTCAACACCTGTACGCCATTCACAAAAACGTGGTTGACGCCGACAGCGTACTGGTGCGGTTGCTCGAAAGTGGCCTTGTCGGCAACAGTAGCCGGGTCGAATACCACGAGGTCTGCGAAATAGCCGGGCTTCAGATACCCGCGCTTTTGGATTTTCAGATGTTCAGCGGGCAGGGAGGTGAGTTTGCGCACCGCTTCTTCTAAGGTAATGACTTTTTCTTCGCGCACGTATTTGCCCAGCAGGCGGGCGAAATTCCCGTACGCCCGCGGATGGGTAGAGGATTTCAGGAATACGCCTTCGTTGGCCATCGCCGCCGCATCGGAGCCAAAGCTCAGGTAAGGCAGCGGAATCTGCTTGCGGACGTTGTCTTCCGACATCAGAAAATACACCACGCCCACCCGGGTTTGATCCTGAATGACCAGATCCATGGCTGTGTCTTCCGCATCCGTGCCGCGAATGGCTGCCACTTCCGCTAAGGTTTTGCCCGTGTATTTTTTCAGCGTATCGTTTTTGAATTCGCTCAACAGCAATTTATCGGCTGAGCCGGCAGCGAAATAGAGGTTTTCCCAATCCTGGGCATCCTGTTTCATTTCTGCTTTCACGCGTTTGCGGATGGCGGGGTCTTTCAGGCGTTTGGCCCATTCATCGTATCCGCCTTCCTGTACCCAGGGCGGCATGGCAGCGTCTAATCCCGTTGCTCCGGCGATGTAGGTGTACATATTTGCAGAAATGTCCAATCCTTTCCGGCGGGCGCTGTCAATTTTGGACATGGCCAGCTCCATTTTCGGCCAGTTGTTTTTTCCGGCTGCTTTGAGGTGGTAGATTTCAACGGGCAACCAGGCTTCCTGCGAAATGCGGATGACTTCATCAATGCCCTCCAGCAATTTATTCCCTTCGCTGCGCATGTGGGTGATGTAACGCCCGCGGTAAGCTGCCGCAGCCTGGGCCAACGCGACCAGTTCGTCCGTTTCAGCATAAAATGCCGGCGCGTAAATCAGCGCTGAAGCGACACCCATTGCCCCTTCTTCCATGGCCTGGCGCACCAAAGCCTGCATCCGGGCAATTTCTTCCGGCGTTGGCGGGCGGTCTTCGTAGCCAATTTCATGGATGCGCACCGTAGTGGCGCCCACAAACGAAGCCACGTTGACGGATACGCCTTTGCGTTCCAAAAACTCTAAATATTCACCTAAAGTAGTCCAGGTGACGTCGAATTTGATGTCGCCCTGGGATGCCTTGGTGCCCGCTTTCATTTGGTCATTGAGCGGCCCCATAGACCACCCCTCCCCCATCACTTCCAGCGTTACGCCCTGCTTGAGGTCACTCATCCCGCGGCCATCCGC
>JBJXFD010000639.1:0-14728 GCA_046153985.1 Saprospiraceae bacterium | reverse complement strand
AAGTATAAAACAAAATTTCCCGCTTGTAGCCGATTGATGGAATTTTGATCATGCTCTAAAAGGAATACACTAAAAATGTTTTCAATCCATAATACCTTGGAATCCCAATCTGGCTCCTGACCGCTTCTGTATCATAAAAACCACTTGCCTGAAGTTCCCATTGCTTCGCAATTTTGTAGTTCAAACCAAATTCAAAATGCAGGAATGACAAGGGTTTGTCCAGGTCTTCCACTTCCACGGTTTCACTGAATTCTGAACCGTTTAGCTGATAAGTGTATTCGTATTCGAGTTCGTATTCGGGATGCCACTGCGTTGCAAATCCCACCCCAAAAAATGGACTTAGTTTTTTGGCCGTACTGAACTGATAGCGCATCGCCGTAGTCAGTTGGAACAAGGGTTTTGGCGCATCGTGCGTTTCAAAATATTTAAAATTGTAGTTGTCGCCAGGAGGATTGGGCGACGGCAAACCAATACTTTCGTCGTAAACATAACCCTGAAATTTCAAATTGCTGAATGCGCCTTCGAGGGTCAGGGAAAGTCGGTCGGAGAAGCCAATTTCGCCTTTCAGGCCGATCGTTGTACCGCTTTTGGAAGCAATGACCGTTGCGGCGGGCAAGGCCCACCCACCTCCGGCGCCAATGCGGAAAGATTTGGGGGTGAAAGGGAAGGGTTTTTTCTCTTTGGGTTTCGCCGTCTCCCAGTCTGCCAGCGGCGGTAGTGGAATGGGGGTACGCCGGAGTCGGCTAAGTTCTTTGGTATACTTCAGCGGCAACGGAGACAACGTGGCGACCGGCGCTTGCATTTGTACGATTTCCTCTTCGGAAATGGGTTCTCCGCCATTTTTAGTCATCCCCGAAGTGCCTTCAGATGGCACAATCGGATTATTATTGAGCTCGGAAGGCCTCTCAGATTGGTTAATTGCCTTGTCGGCCAATGCGGGAGCCTGCTTGTTTCGGGCATCCGGCTGGGTGGAAGATTTTCTCACGCTGCCGGCTGCTTCCGGGGACTCAGAACGGGTAAGTAAATCATTTTTCATTTGTTGATTTTCAGCCGCCGGTTCATTGGTTTTCGCAGCCAGCCCTGCTTCCAATGCGGGTCGAAGCACCAGGGTTCGGTAGATGGTGTCGTATTGATGTACTACGACCCTATGGTAAATGGTATCGGACAAAGCAATCGGCTCTTTTTCGCGCGCCTGCAACGCTTGCTGCAATAAGCTGGTCAGGTGTTCATTCGATTCCCGCCAGGAAAACCACCAGATTGCGTTGGAGAGCAGCAGCAACCCCGAAAGGGCGCCCAGCCACCACAGGGGAAGGAGGCCCCATCGCCGGCGTTGCCAACTGTCGAGCCGTTGTGAAAGCGGTTGCCAGTCTTCATCGCTGAAGTCCGTAGCCGTAGTCGCTTTCATTTTTTAGGAAAATAATTTGTCAAAGTCCTTCTCGTCCATACGCGATATTTTTTTCAGCTTGACTGAAAATAGTACAGGTTGTTTGGAAAGATCCTCATTTTGAGATCGCTTCCTGCCAAAGCATCAGTTGCTTGAGCTTTGCCCTTGCTTTAAATAAATTCGACTTCGAGGTGCCTTCTGTAATGCCCATCATATTGGCAATTTCCTGATGATTATAACCTTCGATGGCATACAGATTGATCGCCATGCGATAAGCAGGCGGCAATTGTTGCACCAATGCGCGCAATTCATCTGCCGAAAGGCGACTGAATACGGAATTGTCCACTTCCACTCCCATAGCATCAGAGAGTTCGGCCATTGGTGCAGTGTGGGCGTGGTGATACTTGCGATAGTAGTCAATGGCGCTGTGAACCGCTACCTTGTTGAGCCATGCTTTGAAGGGCAATTCAGAATTGTAATTGTCAATTTTGGTAAAAACCCGGAAGAATACGTCGTTCACAATTTCCCGTGCTTCTTCTGCTGAAGCGGTGTAGCGCATAGCAACGGCCAATGCAAAGCTGTAAAACAGCTGGTACAGTTCTTTCTGGCTGGCCCGATCCTGGTGGCGACAAGCTTCGATTATTGCGGCAAGTCGGTTCTCTCCTGCAGTCATCTTGTCATCATATTCGCAAGTTAGAACAAAATGGTTGCCTGTGTCCCAAAAATAATCAGCCGCTCGCGCGGCGGCTCTGCCCCGCGTGTTCTATTTTCAGGGCTCCGCCCTGATCTTCAACATTAACAAATACCCTGCAACGACAACTGCCGCCACCGCACTGACTGCAAACGCAACCCCGGCGCTTGTGGAATACCAAAGAATCCCCGTCAGACTGCTGGCAAACAGCGCAAAAATGCTTTGAAAGGCGGTGTACGTCCCAATCGCCGTAGCTGTATCTTTTTTTTCACAGATATTAGTAATCCACGCTTTGGCGACGCCTTCCGTAGCGGCAGCATAGAGGCCGTAGACAAAAAAAAGCGCAAAGAAAACCACATTGTTTTCCGCAAAGATCATACCCGCATACACGACTGCAAATAGGAGCAAACCGCCCGGGAGTAATCGTTTCATGCCAATCCGGTCGGCCAAAATCCCCAAAGGATAAGCAGCCAACGCATACACAAAATTGTAAAAAATGTACGCGCCGATCACCATGCCATCGCTGCACCCGGCTTCTTTCATCTTTAGCAGCAGAAAGACATCGGAGCTGTTAAAAAGGGCAAAAACGAGCATACCGCCAACCAATTGGCGATAGGATGCAGAACTGCTGCTCCAGTAATGAAGGAAATCCCAAAAGCGAGGTTTGCCTGTGTTTTTTGCTGGCGTGTTGTTTTTTTCCTGAATCAACATTGTAAAAACAATCGCTCCGATACCTGGTATAAAAGCAATGATAAACAATGTTGTATAATCCCCTGGGCGCCAGGCTAAGAAAGCCAGGGCAATCAATGGGCCGATTACAGCGCCGAGGGTATCCAGGGATCGGTGAAAGCCAAAAACCCTTCCTTTTGTTTCCCGCGTTGCTTCAGCGGAGAGCAAGGCATCTCGCGCGCCGGTGCGGACGCCTTTCCCAAGGCGATCAATGGTGCGTGCAAAAAACACCCACAAAGGATACGTGAACGTTGCCATCAATGGCTTGGAAATAGCGCTGAGTGCATACCCGAACTGCACGAAAGGCAAACGTTTTCCCAGCCGGTCGCTCATGTTGCCGAAATAGCCTTTGCTCAATCCCGCAGTCGCTTCCGCTAATCCTTCCAGGACGCCGATAAGTACAACCGAAAAACCGATGCTCTTCAAATAAACCGGCATAATCGGATACAGCATTTCGCTGGCCATGTCGGTGAACAGGCTGACGAATGAGAGTATCCAGACATTTCGTGTGATGTACCCTTTCATAATCTTCATGATGCGTATTTCCATTATGCAATACTGAAAATACGCTATTTATTTCATAGTGAGGAATCTGGTACGGGAAAGCGACCAAGGATACTATATTTTTTATGGGTTTTCGTAATAATTCAATTTTTCAGACAAGACAGTCTGTTTTTTAAAGCTAAGCGCATTTCACCATTTTGTATATCGGATGCTCGGCGTATCTTCGCATCTTGGGATAATTGCCTCCCTACAACCGTTTTCTGCATGTTTACAGATAAATATTACCCCGACAGGATCGCGGCGGAATCGTTGGATACTTACCTTGAAAAGGGATGGTACCGCATGGGGCAATCTATCTTTACCACGCATTTTTTGAGCTTTGACCGGCGCTTTTATTCCGCGATCTGGATTCGGCTGCCACTCAATAACTACGTTTTCAGCAAGCGTTTGCGCAAGCTTTGCCGCCGGAATGACGAACTTTTCCGTTGCGAATACGGCCCGATGCGTTTAGACGAAGAGAAAGAGGCGCTTTATCAGCGATACAGAAATACCTTCCCAGGCGTGTTGTCTTATTCCCTGAAAGAAGCATTGCTGGACGAAGAAGAGTCGAATGTGTACAGCACCTGGGAAGTGCGTTTGTACCACGAGGAACAATTGGTGGCGTTCAGTTTTTTCGACACCGGCCAGCACAGCGCAGCGAGCATTCAGGGGGTTTATTCCCCCGATTACCGCGGCTATAGCCTGGGGTTTTACACCATGCTGCTCGAAATCAAGTGGTGCATGAGCCAGGGTATGAACCATTATTATCCCGGGTATGTAGTGCCTGGGTACGAGCGTTTTGAGTACAAAAAGCGCATTGGCCCGGTGGAATATTACGATCTGCATACCGATGACTGGCTGCCTTTGCCCCAGTTGAGGCCCGAAAACATCCCCCTTCCCAAAATGCAAACGCGCCTGCAAATCCTGGAATCAACTTTGCAGCAGCATGAAATTCCCTGCCGCTACCTGCATTATCCTTTTTTCGAAGCCAATTTGTTCAGCTTCTTTTCAGCGCCGTACCTCGATTACCCTGTATTATTGTGGTGTTATCCGCAAGAGGGGGCGAAAACCTTTCTGATTGCAGTGTTTAATGTTCGGGAAGACGCCTGGCAATTGCTGCAATGCGCGACGTATGAAGACATGTTCCTTTCCATGAACGCCGCCTACGCCGCTTCTTTTGATAAAAAACTGTTCTTTCTCGAATTAGCCTCGGTGGACGCAGTCCTATGTACCACAAACGATGCTTTTGAATTGGCCGAAGTGGTGCGGGCCTGTGCGCTGCCAGCTCCTTAACCCTGAAATCCAGTAACCAAAACAGCGTATGAATTTTTCATCCAAACGCATTGAAGAGGCGGTAAATGCCTTCGCTACCTTACCCGGAATTGGCCGAAAAACCGCCCTGCGGTTGGTGCTGCATTTAGTGAAACACCCGCTGGAGAACAGCGAGCAGTTTGTCGAAGCCATCCTGGGCATGCGCCGCAACATCAAAACCTGCCGCGTCTGCCACAATATCTCTGATGACGAAATCTGTTCGATTTGCACGAATCCTCATCGGGAAAGATCGGTCATTTGTGTGGTGGAAAGCCTCCGCGACATCCTCGCCATAGAGGCTACGGGGCAATACCGGGGACTCTATCATGTGCTGGGCGGCATCATTTCGCCCATCGAAGGCATTGGTCCGGCGGAACTGAACATTGATTCGCTGCTGGAACGGTTGCGCGATCCCGAAGTGCGGGAAGTCGTCATGGCCATCAGCCCCACCATCGAAGGCGACACAACGATTTATTACATTTCCAAAAAGCTCCAGGGGGTAAACGTTCAAATCAGCGCTATCGCGCGCGGCGTATCTTTCGGCGGAGAACTGGAATACGCAGACGAACTGACGCTCGGGCGCTCTATTGCTGCGCGGGCGCCGTATCGCTTGCAGGAAGAGTCGTGATAGAAAGTAGAAAGTAGAAAGGAATACGAAATTTTAGTGTGGAACGCGACCTTACTTAAACCATTCTCCTTTCTCCTTTAACCTTAAAATAAATCTAAGATGGATGTAATCAAATGGCTTTTCGTGTGCTCGGTATTGCTCAGCGTTACGGCTTGTAAAGAAGATCAAAAAACGCAATCTTCCAATATTCCGGCTCCGACACAGGATTCTGCAACCTGGGTGGTAGAAAAAGCCTTCGAAGCCCACGCCAGCGCTTCGTTAAGTAATAGCATTACGGAGTTCGACTTTCGGGACTACCATTTTAAGGTGACACGAAAAAGCGGATCGTTCAGTTATGAGCGTACCCACACAGACAGTGCCGGAGTTGCTACCCGAGACGTACTCACCAACGCTGTTTTTTTTAGCGAACGCAACGGTGAACGCGTCGTCCTGACCGAAAAAGACAGCAGTGCCCTAGTAGAATCCGTGAACAGCGTGGTTTATTTCGCCTTGCTGCCTTTTTTTTTGAAAGACCAGGCTGTGAAAAAAACACTGATGGGCACCTCGTCTATCAAAGGCGAACCTTATTTCAAAATTGGCGTGCGTTTTGACCAGGAAGGCGGCGGTAAAGATTTTCAGGACGAATATGTTTACTGGATTCACTGTACGCATTTTTCCATGGATTATTTGGCTTACAGCTACAAAGACAGTAAGGCGCCTGATGGCTTGGGGGCGCGTTTCAGAGAGGCTTACAACATCCGAAAAGCCAGTGGCGTTCGGTTTGCCGATTACCGCAATTACAAACCCAAAGCGGCAGGAAGGCCAGACATTTATACCTTTGACCAATTGTTTGAAACCGGAGCATTGGAACAACTTTCCTTAGTCGAATTGACTAATGTGAAAGTACATCTATTGCAGCAATAGCCATCCAAATACCGGATAATTGTCCTCAATGCCATTAATTCTAAATATAGAAACCGCTACGGAAGTGTGTTCCGTGTGTCTGAGCCAAAACGGAGCGGTGCTTGCCCTGCGTGAAAGCGCGTCTGCCATGGATCACGCCGCCCAAATCACGCTGATGATCGCTGCCTGCTTTCAGGAAGCCGGGCTGGAGCTTGCTGCACTCGATGCGGTGGCGGTGAGCGATGGCCCCGGTTCCTACACGTCGCTGCGCATCGGACTGGCTACGGCCAAAGGCATTTGTTATGCATTGGACAAACCCCTGATCGCGGTGCCGACGCTTCAATCCATGGCATGGGCTGCTGCTGTGGAAATGCCCCATGCGGACATCTTCGTTCCGATGATTGATGCGCGGCGTATGGAGGTCTATATGCAGGCTTTTGACCGCGATATCAATCCGATCAATGACGCAGAAGCCATCATCCTGCATCCTGAGCTGTTTGACTCCTGGTTGCAGGTCGGGCAATCGGTGGTTTGCGCCGGAAACGGCAGCGACAAAGCGCAGGCAGTAGTAGCCGGGCCGGGTGTTTCTTTTTCCGGAGTCCGTTGTTCCGCACTCCACCTCATTGCCCTGGCAGAAATCGCTTTCGCAGAAGCCACTTTCGCAGATATTGCTTACCACGCACCGTTTTATTTAAAGCCCCCGAATATTACAATACCGAGGAAAGGATTGTAATATCAATTAGTTACATATATTTTTATAAAAAAATAAGCCTTCCGGCAAGTTTGGCCTGATGTTTGCAAAGTCTATCAGGAAATACCTCCCTGTTTAAATTCGTGTCTGTCCATTCAGCCGCGTGTCTGTTCTTTAGAGTTAGAGAGCAAGGCATGCGAAGGCCCAAAAATCGGAGTTTACTCGCGTAAGTGACGCTTTTTGGGCCGAGCATAACGCAGCTATCGGACTCTAAAGACAGAAACGAAATAAATCAAATCAGTAAGGATTCGCACAAGGACGCACCAATGAGCTGCTCCTGTGCAAACGAAGCGCCTTTGCTTTGCAGCAAGGGACGCCTGCTATGTCATTTTATCGCAAACAAAAGGTTAACAGGAAGTGCTATGAGAACATTCATGATCAACCAGGAACTAAAGTCGGCGCGAGCCCGGGCAAACTGCTTCCGGATGCTGCCCCGAAATTTGTGGCTGCTGCCTTTGTTGGCAGCTTTAGTCGCCGCAATGCCCGCAAAAGCCCAAACACCGGTGATTTACCTCGGCGCCTCACCCGGCGCGCCGACAACCTGCAATTGCCTGAACAATGCGACCACATTGACCAATGGCCAGTTCAGCGACCAAATTACCATTGAAGCGCCGGCGGGTCAAACCTGGACGGTGATTGGCGGTTCGGGCTTTTTCAGCGCGGCCAGCCCTGCTCCTCCGGTAGCGCCAACGCCAATTGTGGTGGGTACGCCCATCCCGGAGACAGCAGCCGGGTCGGGGATCTACCAGATCTCCGTGCGGCATGTGGACGGCATCGGCTTTTTGCTGACGGTGAGCAATGGCACGCAAACGCTCACCATCGGCAGCACCTGCCATTACCCCAACCCACAAATCGTGGGACTTTCCAACCAGTATTGCACCAGCAGCGCACCGGTAAACCTTACAGGAAATGCAGGTGGCGCCGCCGGAACGGGAAGTTTTACGATCAATGGTTTACCGGCAACGGTATTTAATCCTCTACTGGCTGGGCCGGGATCCTATACGATCCGGTATACTTTCAATGCAGGAACGGGGACACCGGGCAATGCCGGAGATCCTGCCTGCACTGCTTATTTGGAGCAAGTCGTTACCGTACTGGAAGCCCCCAATATTGCGACAAACGATTTAGTGAACGTAACGCTGAACGCCAATTGTTCTGCGCTCATCACTCCGGATATGATCCTGGAAGGAGAATACCCCTGTTTAGATCAGGATTATGTGGTGACGGTTTTCGATCAGTTTGGAAATGCGATCGGCAATACGGTCAATAGCGCGCACGTCGGCCAAACCCTGCCGGTGCGGGTGAATACGGTTGCCGGTGGTTTTTTCGGCATCGGCAATATTTACATCACCGATCCGCTTCCGCCTACGGTTGCCTGTCCGCCAAATACCAATGCCGCTGTCATCGCACAGCAGGTTCAATTCCTGCAAGGCAGTCTGGATGCCAACAGTTCCAGTTTTATTCCGCTGAACTTCAGTTGTCTTTCTCCGCAGGTAAGCCCGGCCATCGGTCAACATTACTATCGCTTAGACACCTTTACCGTCACTCAGAACGACCTGTATATTTTTGAATTAGACGCAGCGTATGGCCGCGGCTTGGGCGGGATCTATGAAGGCATACCGGCTTTTTTCAACGGCCCATGTTTATCTTTGCTTTCGGTAAGCAACCTGATGCTGCCCGGAATGGGGTATTTCAGCGATTCTACTGATGTTGTGCGGATTGCCATCCAATTGCAGGCCGGACAAGTTTACAGCATCCTGACCAGCACTTTCGATGTAGGAGCAACCGGAACCTTCCGATGGGCCGTTTATTCCGCCGGGAACGGCAGGCTCAGCGGCAGGCCCGTGACGAACGGAACCATCCGCAACAAGTTGTTTTGCACCGACGCGGTGTCATTGATCAATATTGCCGGGAGCATTCAGTTTACAGGCACGCCGGTGACCCAGGACAATTGCAGTGCGCAGCCGGTTGTCACGTTTACGGATCAGGTGACCAACAACGGGATCTGCGGAAACACCCTCATCAACCGCCAGTTTACCGTGCGCGACGGCGCCAACAACTCGGTGCAGTGCACCCAAACAATCACCGTTGGAAAAGCGGGCACCCCCGATATTGTATTTCCGGCTAAAAGCGTGCTCCTCGCCTGCGATGCGAGCCTGCAAACGACGCCGGATGGGAACCCCAGTCCGCTCGTCACCGGACGCCCGTTGGTGTACAGCGCATTTGGCGTCCATTATTTAGATTCGCCGTTTTGCAACCTCATCGCTTCATTTGGGGATCAGCCCCGCACCAGTACATGCCAGGGAAACTACCAGTTTATTCGTCGCTGGTACATCTTCGACGATTGTAACCCGACGGGTACCTTGAGCTACGACCAGGTCATCCGGGTGGCAGATAACACACCACCCCTAATTACGACGGCATCCGACACGACCTATTATTCTACCGGCGGGGGATCCTGCACCGCAAGCTTTGACGTACCCTTGCCCACCGTGACCGATAACTGTTCAAACAGTTGGCAGGTTCTTACCGAGGTACTGACAGAAGTGCCCGTTCAACTATTGAATGAAGTCGGCCAGGTGGTCGGAACCGTTCTGCAAACGCAGGTGCTCGCTACCTTCCCCAATGGCGCGACGAACCGTACCGTTTCCAATATTCCGATCGGGTGTCACCGCATCCGGTATACCGTTACGGACGCCTGCGGCAATAGCGCAACCAAAACAATGACCTTCTGTGTGCGCGACCAGGCGCTACCGACGGCCGTTTGCGATGATCAGTTGATTATGTCGCTGGGCGGCAGTGTTGGAACCTTGCTGGCCTCGGATGTGGACGAAGGCAGCAATGATCCATGTGGACTGGCTTCCATCCAGGTGCGCCGGATGATCGCCAAAGACCCGGTCACTTGCCAGCCGGTGACGCCCTACTATACAGCCTGGGGGCCTTCTGTCCAGTTCTATTGCTGCGATGCGGGCTCCACCATGCACACGGAATTGCGCGCCACCGATCTGAACGGCAACCAAAGCGTTTGCATCACACAAATTACAATCGAGGACAATTCGCGCCCAACCTGCGTAGCGCCGAATGCCGTGAGCGTGCTTTGCAGCAACCTGCCGGTGAATTTCAACCCCAACAACCTCGCCCAACTGAATACCCTGTTTGGCGCCCCGGAGGCGGAAGACAACTGCGCAGGGGCAACGGTGGAGGAACTCAGTCCGGTGGTCGCCCTCAATCAGTGTGGCAGCGGCACGATCACCCGGCGCTTCCGCGCAAGCGATGCCTTTGGGAATACTTCGCCGGGAACCTGCCAGCAACAGATAACCATTCAGCCCTCAAATATTTACAACATCAAATTGCCGAAAGACCTCAGTGTCAACTGCGTAGCGCCTGCGCCGGATACGGCTCAAATGATTGCGCTCGGCTGCGACCGCTTCGCCCTCAGCGTGCAGGATTTACAAATATCTGCGCCGG
This sequence comes from Saprospiraceae bacterium, assembly GCA_046153985.1. Classification (GTDB taxonomy): domain Bacteria; phylum Bacteroidota; class Bacteroidia; order Chitinophagales; family Saprospiraceae; genus JABWAJ01. Next base: position 4,341 of record JBJXFD010000639.1, on the reverse strand, counting down.
GAGAAGCTTGTTATAAAATATTCCGGACCTACCACATCATCAACCATTGCGAATACAATGGCAGCGATCCGGCCATAGAAATTAGTCGCGACGAAGATTGCGACGGTGTACCCGGCGATGAAGACGTCTGGATATTGCGCCGTGCCAGCGGAATTGTGACCGACCGCGACAACGACCCTGCCAACGCCATTCCGGCCGCAGGAACGCGCGGTACTTCCTGCCCGGGCGGCAATAATCCCGCCGGATACTGGCGAGAGGTCGTGGCCAGCAATGGCTACTGGACCTATACGCAAGTCATTAAGGTACAAAACAACGTACCGCCAGTGATTTCGGTTAATCCGGGAGGGAGTTCTTTCTGTTCTTTTAACAACAATACTTGTTTGGGCGAAGCCACAGCGGCCTTTACCGTGCAGCAATCCTGCCAGACTGGCCCCGTCGTCGTCAAGGTTTTTATTGACCTCAGCCGCAATGGCTCTTTGGATCAGGAAGTGACGGCAACGGCTTTGTTTGGAACTTATCCCAACTACAATATCCGGGCTAATTATCCCATCGGCCTGCACGCTTTTGTGGTGCAGGTGACAGACGCCTGCGGCAATCAGGCTCAAAGCACCTTGCCTTTCCAGATTAGTGATTGTGTGGCCGCCGCGCCAATATGCCGAACCAACCTCTCAGTGGTGCTGCAACCTTTACTCCCGGGTATAGATATTGACGGCGATGGCGATGCTGACGGCGGTTTTGCTGTGCTGCCTGCCGTGAATTTTATCGGCAGCCCGGCTATTGAAAATTGTTCCGGCCCAATCCGCTATTCGATCCATCGTTCACAAGACGTGCTGAACGGCATAGATTTGCCAAATCCGGGCCACGACAGCCTGCTCCTGATCTGCGACGACGAAGGCATCATTCTGGTGCGGTTGTATGCCTGGGACAACGCTTACAATCCGCTGTTACAACAACCAAATGGGACAATTGGCGGCCCGAACTTCACTTTCTGCGAAGCGTTTCTCACCGTGCAGGACAACCAGCCGCAAGCTTGTGGCGGTTTCCTCCCAACGACTACGATCGCCAGCGTGGCAGGCCTGATTATCAGCGAATCCGGCGAGCCGGTGGAAGGGGTGAGCCTGCGACCGGCAGAAGCAATGCCAGTGATGGATACGACCGGCGTGGATGGCGCTTACGAATTGGGTGGTCTGGAAACAGGGCACGAATACACCATCCGGCCACAGCGCCCCGGCGACTGGATGAACGGGGTGTCAACCGTTGACCTCGTGCTGATTTCACGGCATGTTCTGGGTACCCAACTTTTGAATTCGCCGTATAAACTCATCGCTGCCGACGCCAATGGCTCCGGTTCGGTGACGACTTTAGATGTTGTTCTGCTTCGCAAGTTAATCCTTGGCATTTCCACCGAACTCCCCAACGTGCCCAGCTGGCGGTTTGTGGATGCCAACTACGCCTTCCCCAACGCACTGAATCCCTGGCAGGAAAGTTTCCCACAGGTGATCAGCCTGACTAACCTGAGCAGCGATCTGATAAATGAGGATTTCATTGCTGTAAAAACCGGCGATATCAACGGCAGCGCGCAGTTCAACTTTCAGCAGGCGGAAAACCGCAACACCCGGGCGCCTTTTGTGTTGCAAGCAGCGGGCAAGTTGCTGGAACCTGGCGATATCTGCCACCTGACGCTGAAAGCGCCCGGCATCGAAGGGTTGGAAGGCTTGCAGGGGACCCTGCAATTTGACGCGGACGACCTCGAACTAATCGGCATCGAAAATGGCATCCTTCAGGAAGAACACCTCGGTTCAAAGGAGTTGCTGGATGGCTTGCTGACTTTTAGTTGGAACTGGCCTCAGGAAGCTGGCGCTCCGGATAGCGAAGTGCTGATTACACTGGTTTTCCGCGCTAACGACAAAGTGGATATGAGCCAGGCGTTTACGCTGCACTCGGGCATCACGAAAGCAGAAGCTTACGACGAAGCTGATCAGGCACTGCCGCTGAGCTTGGTGTTCCTTCCCGACGCCGAACCAGACGACCGGATCGAATTGTATCAAAATCGCCCGAACCCGTTCCGCGACGAAACTACCATTGGCTTCAACCTGCCAGCTGCTTCTCAGGTGCGCCTCGTGGTCAGCGACCTTTCCGGCAAAACGGTGTGGGAACTCAACGGCTACTACGACGCGGGCAAACACGAAGTAGAATTTCAGGCCGAACGCCAACTCGCTGCCGGCGTATTGCTCTACCGCATCGAAGCTCTGGGGCATACGGCAACAGGGAAAATGGTGCGAATTGATTGATATGGTTATTGGTTATCGGTCAGAAGTCGTTGTTCGTTGTAGGTTGTTCGTTGTTCGTTCTGTTCTCGCATTCGATCATCCTGAAACCTAACGAACAACCAACAACGCTCAACGAACAACTTTTTTGGTCTAAAACATGATCGAAATCCCACACCACCAATAACCAGTAACCGATACACCAATAACCAACACCCTGTATCGGTGTTAAAGACAAGCGATAAAATGACGTTAGTGGCCGCTCCTGGTTTTTTTGGGGCGGCCTTTTTATTCAGACACTAAATATTATCCCCCCTCAACTTCCGGAACCGCTTCCGAGCCTCCACCGCAAACGTACTGCCCGAATAATCAATAAAGATTTTTTCGTAGAGCGCTTTGGCTTTTTCTACATCGTTCAGGTGGGTTTCATGGAGTTCCGCCAGCGCGAACATGGAGTTGTCGGCGCGGATGTCCTGTGGGTATTTTTCGATAACGGCCTGGTACATAAGCGCTGCCTGCGCGTAATCGCGCTTGCGGGCATAGACCTGCGCTTTCAGGTACCATACATCGTCTTCAAGGCTGTGTTCAGGAAAAAGCGTGATCAGGCTGTCCAATTTGCGGAAAGCATCATCGAAGCGATTCTGGAAAACCAGCAGTTCCGCGTCGGCGTACATGCCCAGCGCCGTAGCGGTGGAGTCTAAGCCGAGGTTGTCCATAATGAACACCGAAAGGTCAAGGGCGTCGTTGGCGATCAGGCGCGAAGTAGCAGCTTTCAGGATCTCAAACTGGGCCTGTGCCCACTGAAAATCGCTATTGAAATACGAAAGCCGGGCATTCTGGAACCTGGCTTCCTGGCCCAACACGTCTTCTTTAAAATCTTTATCTACCTGCGAATAGAGCAGGGTCGCATCCCAGACTTCGCCCTTCATCAAATAATAATCGGCCAGCCGGAGCTTGCCCATGGCTTGCACTGCGGGTTCCGTACCAGGATATTGGATCATTTTGGACAACAAGGCAATGGCCTGGTCGAGGTCGTTGAGGTAAACGGCTTGCAATTCGGCTAAGTCGAGGATGACCGGCGCCGTGATTTTCGTGCGTCCAAATTCGTCGAGGAAGGCATTGAACTGCAATTCCAGCGCACGCAGCTCCTCTTCTTTGTATTGAAAACCTTCCACAATTTTGTTGCGGCGGCAGCGCAGTGCTTCGGTACGGGCGTCAATATAGAAAGAAGAAGCTGGGCCTTTTTGCGCCACGATGTAGTCATAACCGGAGATGGCCGCGTCGTAATCGCCGTCGTTGGCAGCCACTTCTGCCAGGCGGAACACCCGCCCGCCATTCTCCACCAGGCGCCGGTCAAGGGCTTTGGCCTGGCGCAGGGCACTGGTGTAGTCTTTTTGCTGAATGAAAACCCAGCCCAGCAATTCGGCGTGGTATTCTTTCTCAACGCCGTCCTGCATGCGGGCATAGAGCTGTTTTTGCAACTCTTTGAAATCTTCCGGGAAAAGGTAGCGCTGAAAAACCGTTTTGAGGTTGTTCAGGCGGGTCGGATCGGCGTCAATGCTGTTCAGGTAGTTTTCAATCATCTTGGGCGTATCGCCTTTCATGCGGTACAAATCGCCGAGGTTGAAGGAAAAAACCTGGGTGTCTTTGAGCAAGTCCGCCCCTTTTTCGTAGGCTTCTATTGCCAGCTCGTATTTGTTGGACGTAATGAACGCGTTGGCTAAGCGCACCACCTGGTAGCGGTCGGCAGGCAATTTGGCAATGCCTTCGCGGTATTGGGCCATGGCCTCTTCCTCGCGGTACTGACGCTCCAGCAATTTGCCGTACATCACGTAATTCGTGGAGTTTTGCGGTACTTTTTTGATCTGCTTTTTGATGGAGGCTTCGGCTGTTGCGAAATCTTCTGTAGCCAGCAAACACTCGATGTAACGCTCGAAGATGTAATCATTCTGCTCGTTTTGTTCGAACAGCTTTTGGTACAACAGTGCCGCTTTTTCATACTCGCCGTCGCGGAAATACTGCTGCGCCAACTGAGCATCCTGTGCGCCGACCAGGGCCGGAGTCAGGCTTGTCC
>JBJXFD010000637.1:0-6275 GCA_046153985.1 Saprospiraceae bacterium | reverse complement strand
ATAATGCCTTTGGAATAGTTAGGCGATTGGCGCAGCGGCACAAGTGGGTCGGTGTAACCCAGGAAACCAATTTTTACGCCCAGTTTCGACCAGGTAAAATAAGGCGGAAAGATCAGTTCGCCTTTTTTGCCCTCGCCTGCGTCATGAAACATGTTGGCACAAACCTTAGGCGCATCGAGGCCGCCGAGTAGGGTTTGCATGGCTTTTTTGTAGTACACCACCTCCCAGTTACCTGGCAGATAAAGATCGTAGCCCATGGCATTCAGGATTGGCGTGATGGCCTTACCCGTGGTTTTTACTGACAATTCGCTGCCCTGGAACATATCGCCGGTGTCAATAACAAACGTATTGGGATTCTTTTTCCGAACCTGATCGAACAACGTGGCGACATGGGCGTATCCGGCGGTTTTGCGGAACACGGCCTTGCCGTTTTCCCAAAATAATTCATCGTGCGGATGGATTTGGCAATGCACATCGGTCGTTTGCAGGAGCGTGAGGGTTCCGTTCAACGGGACTACGTTTTCCGGCGTTAGGCCTTCTGTATGGTCAGACAGTTCCGTTTCCGGTAATAAATTCTTGCCCGGCGAAACAATGGGGGCTAACCCTACGCCCAAGCCCGTCAGCAGGGAATTACGTAGGAATTTGCGGCGATCGATGCTCATATTTTGGTTGATTTTATAACGCTTGAAAAGTAAGAGGGGGATTAAACACCTAAGAATAGTATTAAACACATAAGGCACATAAGGACACATAAGTCCCGTCGTATGCCTTATGTGCCTTATGTGTTTAAAATATCCCCATGTGTTTATTTCTTATAAAACGCCACAATCGGACCAAACGGCCCATACTTGTGTTGCGCCTCCGGAAAAGTATCCGCAAAAGGCCCAAATGGGTGATCGAAAGGTTTTTTCTCAATTTTTGGCCAGTCGGTATTTAGAAATGGGTGCTTCGGACGTGGTTGTGAATTGACAAATGCAGCGACGTCCCAAGATTCTTCATCGGTCAGCTGCGGGTTTTGATATGTGGCACCGAAGGGCATATTGGCTTTGACATACCCCGCAAAGCGTGACATCCTGAACAGACCAGCGGCTTCATTATAACTTTTATCGCCCCACAAAGGTGGGTAATCGCGTGGACTGTCGGGCATGGGCAATCCTTCGCCATCCGCGCCGTGGCAAGATGCACATTTCGCGATATAGATTTGTTGGCCCTTCACAGGGTCAGCAGCACGGTCTAGAAATGGCATTTCCACCAGGCCTGCGCCTTTAGGTTTTTCACCTTTGGGGACACCTGTGCCCAGCCAACGCATGTAGGCAATGATGGCTTTCATCTCACGGCTGGTCGTGTCGATGGGCTGGCCGTTGAGGCTACGTTCAAAACAATCGTTCACACGCTTGGGAATGGTTTCTAGTCCCCCGGAGCGGGCGCGCATTTGCGGATAGGTACTTTCGACAGCAAAATAATTGTTGCCAAAAGGTTTGCTCCCAGCCTCCAGGTGGCAATTCTGACAGTTCATGCTGTTTATGCTTGCAGGGCGCACAAGGCCGTTTTCACCGAAATAGTCCTGGGTACGGGCTACAAGGTCGCGACCATAAGCGATTAGGCTCGCCGTATTATCCGTTTGAGCAAGATACAGATCTGGAGCCTCCCATATTTTACTTCTGTCATAGACGGGCATCAGGCGGTTACGTGCTTCAGTCCGAATATTGTTTTGCGTCTGCATCTCCCAGTACCAGGCAGCCAAGCCGCTTCCAGTCATGGCTAGGGCAAGTACCCACAATAGTCCATGTATTCGTTGTAAAAAAACGAATTGCCGATGCGCTTGGCCTCGAAGAATCGGGTCATTTCCTATTTTTCTTCGGTAAAAGGATACCGCAGCAATGACGGCAAAAATACCGACCACCACCGCGGAGATAACCAGCCAAAGGACAGGAAAATAAAGGTTGTTACCCATAAATTTAGGGATTGTTTTTATATGGAGGCATTCCAGGAAAGCGGGCCTCTGAAATAGTTAATTACTGTTGAAAACCAATTTGAGATACAAAAGTCAGGAATAGATAAATAGTGCAACGTGATATTTGTCACGAAGCAGGCCTGAATACTGAAGGTTAAAATTAAGACTTAAGCAGTCCTTTCAGGAAGTTCTTTTTCCTGACTAATTTTGGCGGCTACAAATACTTTCCCTTATGCACACCACATCCGGCACTGAAGAAGCTTTGTTCTACCTATTCCTGGCAGCAGCTTTTGGCTCCTTCCTGGGAAACATAAAATTTCGGGGCAACAGTCTGGGCGTTGCAACAGTATTATTTGTCGGGCTTGCCATTGGTGCAAGCCACCCGGAAGTGAAAATACCCGATGTGATTAAATTGCTTGGCCTGGCTATTTTTGTGTATAGTATAGGTTTAAGTTCCGGGCAGGCTTTTTTTCGTTCCTTGAAAAATCGCGGTGCTACCAATTTGATCCTTGCCGTGCTGGCACTCAGCACCCTTAGCGTATTTGTTGGGTTATCTGCGGTCTTTTTTGGCTTTGATTCCTCCGGAGCAGCAGGATTGCTGGCCGGCATCACAACCAATACTCCTGCACTCGCTGGCTTGTTGGATGCCATTCAGACCCGCGGGGGCGCCAATGTGGAGGCCATGTCGAATAGTGCTGTGGTGGGCTACTCCATTTCCTATCCGATGGGAATCATCGGACTGATGATCGCCGTGGTGCTCATGCGCCGATTATTACGGGTTGATTATGCAGCCGAAGTCCGTGCGCTTGGCAACGAATTTCCCAGCGGACAGCCCATTGTAAACCACACGGTGCAGGTCGATCAATCGGAAATCCTTGGCATGACGGTACGGGATTTCAAAAAGAAATATGATACCAATGTGGTTTTCGGGCGATTGCGTCGGGGCAAGGAAAATAGCCTATGCTATCTGGATATGGTTTTTCAATCCGAGGATCTGGTGTCCATCACTGGTGAGGTACCTGAAGTAGAACGCATCAGTGCTTTGCTCGGGCAAACCATAGAACAGGACCTGGCCGATGATCGTTCGGCGTTTGCAATGCGCCGTATCGTGGTTTCGAACCCAAAAGTAGCCGGCAAAACGATTGCTTCACTCAACCTCTCCGAGCAATATCCCGTGGTACTCACGCGGTTGCGGCATGGCGATGTGGATACCCTCATACACCCGGATACAGTACTGGAGTTAGGAGATCGCGTTCGGGTGCTGGCGCGTGAAGAAGACCTTAAAGCCCTTGAAAAAGTATTTGGTGATTCCTACGAACAACTTAGCAACATTGATCTCTTGTCTTTTGGTTTGGGGATGGGGCTCGGAATTTTACTGGGTTCTATTGAAATGACTTTGCCAGGTGGCATCCTCTTCAGTCTGGGCTTTGCCGGAGGCCCTTTGGTTGCCGGTTTGTTACTTTCTTTCCTCCGTCGTACAGGGCCTATTGTCTGGACCCTTCCTTACTCGGCTAATCTCACACTGCGCCAGATCGGACTAATGTTGTTGCTGGCTGCTATCGGGATCAATTCAGGTGCTACATTTTTAGCTACCATGCTCAGTCCGATAGGTCCACTCATGCTTTTATCCGGTGCCGTGGTCAGTATTCTTGGAGGCATTGCCATGTTGTTGATCGGGTATAAAATACTAAAAATCCCCTTTGTACTGCTCTCCGGCATGGTCAGTCATCATCCGGCCAATCTTGATTTTGCCAACAACCTGGCGGATAATAAAATACCGACCTACGGCTATGCGCTGGTGTATCCCCTGCTTTTGATCGGTAAAATTGTATTCGTGCAATTGTTGTGGCAATTTTTACCGATGTTTTTAGGCTGAGAGTCCTGGATCAAGCCAAAAACTCCGCCAACAAGCTGTGAAAATGATGCGTCCCCTGTTCCCGATCCGGCGCATACCGACCATGCTCGTAAAAACGCGAACGAATCCCCCGCTGTACATTTTCCACAACTTCTTCGTCTTCATATTCCACTTGTTCAAGCCCGGACCCAGCGCCAGTATTGAGTTTTGATTCGTCAAATACATAAATCTGAAACCTGACTTTACAGGTGCTGATGCCTTGTGGCTCGACGATATTCAGCGATAGTCCCCAGGGGTAAAAATTGAACATCATATTGGGAAATACCCAGAAATAATAGGCCGCTACTGCCTTGCCATAGTCGGGTGAATCGGTCGGCAAATCAAAACAGATGTCGCCTTTTTTGGCAATGCCCAGTTGAAGATTGGCGTACGGGAATAACTCGGTGGAATAACTACTCCAGTCCAACACTGCACTCAGGCTTTCGTGTACAAAGGGGATATGAAACCCTTCGAGATAGTTTTCACAGTAAAGTGCCCAGTTGGCATTCACAGTATAATCCTGGGAAAGATCGGGGCGAAACGCCAACGCATCCATGGGTAGCCAGCCCACACGCTGCATCATTTCTCCTAAAAATTTTTCTGCTGGAAATACAGGATTCAAGGTGGTAAAAAGTAGTTTTCCCCATTGAAAAAGCGGTAATTGCTTCAAATTATCTGCTTCCGTTGGGAAGTTTTCTACCGAAGAAAACTCCGGCATAAACTGAAATTTGCCATCCAGGCCAAACACCCGACCGTGATACCGGCAACGCAACTGACTCGATTTGCATGGCTCGTATGCCAGCAAATTGCCCCGGTGTGTACAGACATTGGACATGCAATGTAGCACCTCGTTTTTATCGCGTGAGAGCAAGAGCGGTTCGCTCAAATGCTGATTCAAGAGCATGAAAGGCCACACGCTGCCCGGCTCAGCCACCCGATCGGTATCTCCAACAAACTGCCAGGAAGGCGCGAAGATCTTCTCTTTGGCTTCTTCAAAAATGGCTGCACTGGTGTACACTTCAGTTGCAATAGTGCGTGCACGGGAAATATTAGGATCTATAAAAAAACGAGACATGATGTGTAAGTTGGTGATAGGTTTATTGGTGATTGGGGTAATGCTTGGCTAGTTACTTGCTTTCACGGTTAGAGCGTGTAAAATGAGTTGATTCTTATAATTTGCGATGCCCCGAAGCATCAAGTTCCGTGCTTTCAACTGACCACCTGTCAAATACTATACCTTTGACTTATGTAATTCCTCGCTGAACGTCCAAATGTATTTCGTCTCGGTTTGAAACTTTTTATCTCGTTCTTTTGTCATTTTTGATTGACTTCATTGCCAAACTATATTAAGCTCCCAATCCACCAATCACCATTAAACCAATCACCCCCATGGTTCTCTCCAAAATCAACGCCGCCATTGTCGACTACAAAAAGTGGCTTAATGTGACAAAACACCATCCTTTTGTATCCCAATGGGAATCTGTGCAGCATTTCCAGAATCACTGGGATTTGGGTGCAGCTGACCCTGTTGCCATGTTCGAGGGTAGTTTTCACAACTCCGAAACCCGTCGATTGTGGCAGACTGAAAACTGGCAACCCAAGCGTATCATGGCCGAATTTTGGCGCTTTGATCCACTTACCGTTCGAATGATGTTCGACGATCTTTTCAACGAAACCCGGGAGGTGGATGGCCGCATTTCTCGCTTCATATTTGGCTGTGATATGGTGTTGCGCGATTACCGAAAGGCCAAATCTACGACTATTGAAAACAACCATGACCATGGTGATTTTCAAATGATTGCGCTTTATCTGGCTTTTCGATATCCGGAATCCTACGCGCCGTATAATTTTGATCTGTTTCAAAAAGCAATGACGCGATTTGAAGCACGCGACATTCCTCAGTCCAATGATATCGCCCGATATTTCAAAGTACTACGGACGTTGATGACGTTTTTGGAAAAAGATGGCGGAGTGGTTCCAGCCATGCAAAAGCACTTGCATCCGCGGCGGCATTTTCAGGGGAAAACGTTGTTGCTGGCGGGGGATTTTTGCAGGTTTGCTGCGGGGGTCATTTAATTATTTGAGGTCTTGCGCATCCACTGACGCTGAGTCGTCGGATGCGTAAGACCTCAAATAATTAAACATTCTCAAAGGAGAAAAGTCGTCAGGAAAATTGACCTCAAGCCTTACCGCTTATGAATTTCCACCGCCTGAAACAGCTGCCCATTCTTATCTTCAAAAGAGAGCACATAGTTTCCAACAGGTTGATTTGCAATGGAGTAGGTGTTATCTGCGGAATAAACAAAACGCGCTACCTCACGCCCATCAATAGTGAAAAGTCGCATCGAAGCCACTTCTTCGGCATTGGTAAGGGTGAAAAAATCTGTGGTTGGGTTAGGGAAAAGTTTGACGTTGGCCGCAGGTAGC
>JBJXFD010000634.1:0-14732 GCA_046153985.1 Saprospiraceae bacterium | reverse complement strand
ACTACCTTGACTTTTCCTATTTTTGTTGCCATGAGCGGGGACGGTTTGTTTCGTTTTGCAATTACAAAGCTAACCTATCCGCTCATTTCTTCCCTCCACAACGGACTCTTTACACAACCCCAGACCTCATAATCTCGGCGGAGCTATGAAACAGGTATCAGGAATTTCCAATTACCCCTCCAACGACTTCAAATACAACTCCTCCACCTTCCTCCGCGCCCACGGCGTTTTCCGCAAAAACTTCAGACTGGACTGAATGCTGGGCTCGTTTTTGAAGCAATTGACATCAATATAATACGCCAGGCCTTCCCAGCGGTAGACTTCCACTAAGTGCTCTAAGATCATTTGCAGGGTTTTGCCATGCAGCGGATTGTTGGGTTGCTGTTCCATGATGGCAATAAAGGTAAGTTAACTGGAAAATAATCCCTAACTTCGCAAACATTCATTTTTACGCAGTCCATACCTTTTCCGCTATGTCTTTTTCCGAACTTGGGTTGTCGGCCCCTTTATTGGCAGCAGTTGCCAAAAACGAATACGCTGAGCCGTATCCTATTCAAATGGCCGCGATTCCTGCGATCTTAGCGGGCAAAGACGTGCTCGGCATCGCCCAAACCGGCTCGGGCAAAACCGCAGGGTTTGTGTTGCCGATTTTACAGCAATTTCAAAAAAAGAAGGTTGCCAAAAACCGGTTCATCAAAGCATTGGTGTTGGTGCCAACCCGGGAATTGGCAGTGCAGGTGGGCGCGGTGTTTGCGGCGTTCAGCTTAGACTTGCCCCGCCCCGTTAAGACGCTCGCCGTATATGGCGGCGTATCCATCAACCCGCAGATGATGCATTTGATGGGTGTTGAAATCCTCGTCGCCACTCCCGGGCGCTTGCTGGATTTATTGGACAGCAAAGCGATGGATTTGTCGGAAGTGGACATCCTCGTACTGGATGAAGCGGACAAAATGCTCAACCTTGGGTTTAAAGAAGAAATGAATCGCATCCTGCAGTTATTGCCCCTGAAACGCCAGAATCTGTTGTTTTCAGCCACGCTCGGAAAAGACATTGACACCCTCACAGAGATCATTTTACACGATCCTGTAAAAATTGAAATCGAGCAGGAAGTTGAAAATCTGGATTTGATCAAGCTATCAGGCTACCGCGTAAGCGAAGACCGGAAAGGCCCGTTGTTGCGGTATTTGATCAAAGAAAATGACTGGAAGCAAGTGCTGGTTTTTACCTCCTCTATTCATAAAGCAGACAGCGTTGTCCATAAACTCAAAACGAACGGCATCAAAGCGCTGGCGTTGCACAGCCAAAAAAGCCAGGGCGCCAGAACCGAAGCGCTGCGGTATTTAAAATCGGGCGAAATCAATGTCCTGGTGGCCACCGATTTGGCGTCCCGCGGCATTGACATTCCGGCGTTACCCACGGTGATCAATTATGAATTGCCGCGCTCGCCCAAAGATTTCATCCACCGGATTGGCAGAACGGGGCGCGCTGGCGTTCCGGGAGACGCGATTTCTTTCGTGAGCGCCGATGACGAACAACATTTCAGGGTGATTCAGAAAAAAACGGGAAGGTGGGTGGATATGATTGAGTCGGAGGGGTTTAATTTGAAGGGGTATTAGGTGCCTGTTTTTATAGTCCGATAACATGCCTTGCCCTCGAACTCTAAAAAACAGACACGGAACTACCGGACACTACATACTGTGTTGGCTATGAAGAAAAATCTATGTGCATGTTTCTGATATATCGGCATCAGGCAGTAACTTGTGTTGGATATAGCTGTGTGCCATTGAATTAGCGATACCGGTAAACTATAGACTTGACCATGTTCAAAGACCTGCAAGATTTTCTCACTCCTTATTTTAGAGAAATTGGCATTCCGGAAGCCTGGCTTTCGGAGGTAGATTTCTGGATTTTTCTTTATACTTTGTCAATTGGACTATTGAGCGCGATTGTTATCTATACATTCAAATTTTATAAGTGGGTTATACTCAGAAAAAAGCAACGCTTGCTCAACCATGATCTACATCCCTTTTATACCCGATTAGAAATAGACAAAGCTACCCGATACTATATTCCTACCAAATATCAGGACACTGCTCCATCTCAGGCAGAAGAACCGAGTCGTAGTTTTATTGACTCACCCAAAGCTAAGCTCATCCCAATGATGCTAAACAAGGGGTTTATTCAGGACGACGACCGCTATTACCTAATTTTGGCTGATTCAGGGATGGGGAAGACAACTTTTATGATTAATCTTTATTTAGCCTACAAAAACCAATTTTCCTGGAAGAAAAAGTATGACATCCGGCTGCTGCCATTAGGACACCCAAAGGTTTTGGCTGAAGTAGAAAAAATAGAAAACCCGGAAACTACAATCTTGCTGCTTGATGTGCTTGATGAAGATGTAGAGGCTGTAAAAGACTACAAAAAACGGCTTGATCAAATACTTGAAAAAACCTGGCGTTTCCGTGAAATTGTCATCACCTGTCGTACCCAGTTCTTCCCAAGTGAAGTAGAGGAACCAACTAAGACCGGTTATTTTCGGTATGGTGCGGATGGGGGAGAGCATTATTGAAAAGTTCCAAAGCTTGCTTATGGACTTTTCACAATCATTGGCAGTTGATTTGTACGTGAATAGAGAAAAACGAAATGGTAGACTATCCATACACAAAGATGAAAAAATAACTTCAGATTCCCGGTTACAGTTATCTGATCTTGAAAAAATTGAAGAGCCTTGGGCCAAATCTGATTGGTGGAATCGTTCTCTGCTTAATCGGGATGCAGAAGGGCAATATAAATTTTCTCATAAATCTATATTAGAATACTTTCTTGCTCAAAGAGCATTTGAGTATCCTGATTTTTTTAGAGTGCTGAATTTTCAAGGGATGAATACTGCAGTTATTTTTTTTCAAGAGATGTTATTAGGTATGGTGAAAAATACTCCAGGTAGCTTTACTTTGTTTAGTTCAAAAACAAGCACTCCTCTTAATAAAATTCAAATTAACGACCTACAAAACATTGATTCACTAACTATTAAAGAGTTAATTTTTCCAATCTTTTATTTAAAAAATTTTAATCTTTTCAATCTGTCGTTTATTGTTATTTTTGATAAATATAATTTGCCCATACTTTATTTGATATATATTATCTTCTGGTTGCAGCCACATGAAGGGCGAAAGCTTCGGGAACAATTGGAACAGTTCGAATTGTCAGAATTACGAAAAAGGCTTGAGTTGATAGAATTATTTGAACGGCCTCAATTATTAGAACTTCTCGAACGGCTAAAACTGGTAGAATTACTCGAATTACTCGAACTGTTAAAATTTAGAAATTGGTCTGAAATGCGAAAAATCCTTGAACAACGAAAACTTGAAGGATTAAGTGAATTAATGGATCGGTTGGAACTTATCGAAAGGATAGAACTACGAAGGTGGCGAAAATTGGAGGAATGGTTAAGGAACAAGGACCCTGTTACTGTGATTGAACTCAATGCCGCCAACGACTTCATCAAAGAATGCCAGGCTTTGGAAAAAGCCCTGCCCAATGTGAAAATTTATTACTAACCCCCTTGCAAAATTCGTATTTGTTCGATATATTTGTGTGTTCACTTTTTGTGATCAAAAAAAGCAACGCCCAATGCTCGAAACTGACATCCTGCACACGGCTATCGAAAGCTTAGAAAAGCTGACCAAAGCAGACATCAGCCTTGCAAATGAAGAGGCTGCCAACCATTGGGATGCTGAACTCAACATCCGGGCAGGCGCCGCTATGGGCAAGTTCTTAGTCGAGGTCAAAAACAATGTTCTTCCTGCCATGCTGCCCCAACTCGCAAACAAGCTGGTAAAAGAAAAAGGCTTGCTGGTTGCCCGTTACATTTCCACGCCTGCCCGGGAGTTGCTGGAACAGGAGGACATTAATTATTTAGATATTGCCGGAAACTGTTTCATCCGGCATGAAAACGGCATTTTTTTACACATCAAAGGCGAAAGTCTTCCTGAAGCATTCAAGGAAACCAAACACAAAGCGTTCAACAAGAATGGCATTAAACTTATTTATGCGCTGCTTTTGAAAGAAGGTCTGCTTAATGAACCTTACCGGAAAATGGCGGAAACGGCGGGCATAGCCAGTAGTACAGTCGGCAGCGTGCAGGAAGATCTTGCAACTTATAAGTATGTAAGCCCATTGAATAAAACCCAAAAATTGCTCGGTAACAAGCAAGACTTACTCAGTAACTGGGTTACAGCTTTTAACCAAAAATTGAAACCCAAATTGTTTCGGGGTAAATATCGCTTTGCCAATGGCGTTGAAAACTGGAAGGTGCTTGATTTGGGAAATACTGCATTTTGGAGCGGTGAACCGGCGGCGGCTTTGCTGACAAATTACTTGCAACCGGGAGCCTGGACAATTTACACCAATGCAGACAGGAAAGCCTTAATCAAAGATTTTCAGTTGGTTCCGGATATGAAAGGAGGTAATGTTGAGGTATATAGTACCTTCTGGAATGAACAGGACAATGTTTTTGTCAACAAAAGATTAAAAATCGTTAATCCACTACTCGTATATGCCGATTTGATCGGAACCGGGAATGATCGGAATTTTGAAACAGCCAAAAAAATATATGAGCAACACCTCAAAAATATTGTGGAATAAGGTCACAGATGATCTTGTCGTAGAAATGCTCTTAGCTGCCATAGAGGCGATTGAAGAATTGGGCATCGAGTATTTTGTAGTGGGCGCTTTTGCAAGAGACATCGGCATGCAGGCCAGAGGCTATCAATTTCCACCTTCAAGGAAAACACAAGACGTTGATTTAGCCGTGTTAGTAGGCTCTTCTGAAGAATACGAAGCTTTGAAACTCAGAATTGCCAACATACCTGGTTTTAGCCCTCATCAAATTGAACCATATCGCTTCATTTTCAAGGAGGCTTATGAAATTGATTTTTTGCCTTTTGGAGGTATTGCAGACGAAAAAGGACAAGTAGAATTGATTGCAAAAGCAACGGTCATCCTAAACATGCCAGGATTTGATGAAATTCAGCCTTGGACGGAAACAGTCAATACTGAAGAAGGGATTGAGTTAAAAATATCCTCTTTACCTGGCGTCATATTGTTGAAATTATTTGCATGGGAAGACCGCCCAGAAAGAGAAAAAGATATACACGACATTGACTATATCCTGAAACATTTTTTCGATTTGCACTCCGAGGAAATTTTCGGAGAGGCTAGGGACATCGCTGATCTTTATGCAGATGAAATGTTGTATTTCGAGAAAATCGTCTCTGCGCGATATGTTGGCAGAAAAATGCGTGATATGCTGCAAGAATCGCCAGCACTGAATACCCGTATGCTACAATTGCTAAAGTCGCAGTCAGAAGCGTTTCAAATGTCAAGATTGATGTCCTTTGATATTGAAGATAATCAAAGGATCATCGAAGCGATATATCTGGGAATGTTGGATAAGAAATGATGACAGATTAATTCATTTAGTACGCCAGCGGAGATTACTCCATACTTCCCGCTGCTTCGCATTCAAAAAACTCCACGCCAAAATCCGGCTGGTTTTATGTCCTTGCCCCATCGGAATGGTTTTGACGTCAAGGGCGCCCGCATCGGCGAGGACGTGGTAGAGGCTTTTGAGGTGGTCTGCATTTGAAACCAGGGTAGAAAACCAAAAGCACGACGTGGCGAATTGTTTGCTTTCGCCAATCATGTCAGTTATGAATACTTTTTCGCCGCCTTCGCACCACAATTCTCCGGCCTGGCCGCCAAAAGTCCGGGTTGGCTGTGTGACTTTTTTCTTGTTTAAATGATTCAACTTCCGCAGCGTACTGGCCTGCGCAGCTTCCCAGGAATCGTGAAATGGCGGATTGCAAATGGCGATGTCAATGTATTCGTCCTTTCCAAGCACCCCCTGAAGAATGTTTTTGGGATTGGGTTGCAACCGGCAAACCACCGCTTTTTTCAAAAAAGCATTGGATTCAATGATGTGGTTGGCAGATTCAAGGGCAATCGGATCCACGTCGGAGCCGATAAAGCTCCAGCCATAAGTGGCGTTTCCGATAATCGGGTACACGCAATTTGCGCCAACGCCAATATCTAAGGAATTTATCTTTTTCCCGGTTGGAATTTTTCCTTGATTAGAATCAGCCAATAAATCCGCAATATAATGCAGGTAATCGGCGCGCCCCGGAATGGGAGGGCATAAATACCCCGCCGGAATATCCCAGCTTTCGATTTTGTAATACTGCTTCAACAAGGCTTTATTCAGCGTTTTGACCGCCTCGGGGTCGGCAAAATCAATGGACTCGTCCTGAAAGCGATTCAAGTGTACAAAAGGCGTCAATGCCGGATAGCTTTCCGTCAATAATCTGAAATCATAGCGCTCCCGGTGCAGGTTGCGCGGGTGCAATTTTACTTTTTCTTCCGGGTGCTCTTTTTTTCTTTGCGGCATGAAAACGCTGGATATTATGAACGAAAATATTATTTATTCAAAGGCTGAATCAATTCAAAAAAGGCCTGTTTATAAGTATCCGAAATAGGAATGTATGCGTCCCCGATATGGATACGTTCTTTTTCAATTGAATCAATTTTGTCTATTGCAACCATAAAAGACTTGTGAACGCGGCAAATCATCGTCGAAGGAATTTCCTGTTCCAGTTCACTGAACGTTTGCAGCGTCATCAGCCGTTTGTCGCGTGTGTGGATGCGGCGGTAATTCCCCATGCCTTCGATGTACAGAATATCGTCTAAAAAAACCTTTTCTAAGCGGTACTCAATTTTCACAAAGATAAACCGCTTTTCTGGGTTGGGTTCAGTTTTTGCAAAATGGGGCTGCACCCGTTCCACCGCCTGTACGAAGCGCTCAAACGTATAAGGTTTCAGCAGATAATCGGCCACTTTCAGATCGAACCCTTTGAGCGCGTATTCGTGGTAAGCTGTGGTGAGGATGACCTGGCAGGTCAGGGAAGCCGTTTCCAACAGTTGAATTCCGGAAAGCGCGCCAAGGTGGATGTCTAAAAACAGCAGGTCCACTTTGTTCATTTTTAAAAATACCAGCGCATCCGTTGCATTGTCGAAATCGGCCACCAACTCCAAAAAAGGAAGTTTCCCGACGTAGTCCCGGGCGCGTTCCAGGGCCAAAGGTTCGTCTTCCACGATGATGCAGGTTATTTTCATGTTGCAGTTATTTTCAACTCCACACAATAAACGCCATCCATATCCCACACCGACAAGGTATGTTTGTTGGGGTAAATCAATGCCAATCGCTTGCTGATCAAGGTATTGCCTAAGCCGCTGAATTCATTTTCCTGGCTTCGCACGTCGGAAAGGTATTCGTTTTTGCACTCAAAATACACCGCCTGATCCTCCACGCGAACTTTGATTTGAATCGCATGCGCTGTTTTGATGCCTTCCGCATATTTGAACGCATTTTCAACAAATGGAATCAAAATCATGGGGGCGATCATCACCTGTGCCGCATTCCCTTCCAATACAAAATGGACAAAATCAGGGTTGGCCGTTCTGATTTTTTGCAAGGCTATATACTTTTCCAGGTAGGTCCATTCCTTGAGCAGCGGGATTCGTTCGGTTTTGGTCTCGTACAGCATAAACCGCATAATATCAGACAGTTTGTTCAAATACGCCGAAGCCTTTGTAGCATCTTTGGTAATCAATACGTCAATATTATTCAGGGTATTGAACAAAAAATGTGGATTAATTTGTGATTTCACTAAGGCCATTTCCATCTCAAAATTCTTTTGGGTCAGGGCCTCTTTGGCGCGGATGTCTTCATACCAGGCAATAAAGCCTTTCAGGAGCAGCCCCATACCGCCATTAAGCAGCCCGATGATGGCCATGAACACGGTTATTCCGATCACCGAGGATAAATTGTCATGAAAAATACCCGGACCTATGCCGAGCGTTCCCAACAAGGCGAGGGAAATTGAGCCTGTTAATCCGCAGCCAAGTGCAGTCAAAATGCCAAACAGGAACAGCAGGAAAATTTTCCGATGCCTTAAAAACCGGGCAAACAAAACCGAATAGAAGGTGTAAAAACCCAAAACAGCCGGAACGAGCGCAAAATCGGCAAGAAACAATTCAAATTTGAAATCTGAAAAAGCAGGCATCCTGCCAAGATTTGTTCCAATCTGGAAAAGCATTAAAATAAAAAAAAATACGACTAAATACAGGATCCAATATCCAGCATGGAGCAAGATGACGACCGATTTTTTCATGAATTAACCCTTTTCCTTTTTGGTGATGTACAGGACATAACTCACAACTGTAAATAATACAAAATAGCCCAAAGCCCAGAAGTGAACATTTACGCCTTGCGGCCCCATACCGGCGACCTTTCTCAATTCAAAAAAATTATACGGGCAATACGTGTATGGAATAAAATAGCCGTATTCCCATTCCAGGGCAATCAGCGACGCCACCATCAAGCCGATGCCGGCGCCGAGCGGGATCATAAAATTTTTGAATTGCAGGCTGATCAGGTACTGCAGCGCCACAATGGGCAAACAATCTACAAAAAACCAGGCGCTTTTGGTGAGAAAAAATTCAAACGGGAAAGCCTCCTGCGGGTAGGCTACGCCATAAATGGCATGGGGAAGGAAACCTGCCACGATGATGCCGAGGTTGAACAGGATCAAAAATTGGAGCAACATCAACAAGATTACGGCAAGTTTGGAAAAAAAAATGGTGGTTAAATATTGCGGGGTGGTGTGCAATTGTTTCCAGGTATTGTTCCTGAATTCGAGCTGCGCAAGCAGTGTTGTCGCCAATATGACGCCCATCGGCAACAAAAACAGCGCCATCATTTGCCAGCACTTGCTGAAAAACGCTTCCCAAAAATCGGATGCGGCGCTGTCGCCGGGAAGCCTGTCCGGGTACAGAAGCCGGGCAGTCAGCATAATCAAAGGGATAAAAAAACCGCCCAGAATAACCAACCATGCGGCTAAACTGCGCCGGGTTTTGAGCCATTCGCTCTGAAAACTATGGATGAATGAAGTGGTCATGTCAGTTGTTTGTGATGTTCATAAAAATGGTTTCCAAATCGTTGTCGCCCCGGGTAATCCCGTATACGTCAATGCCTTCCGTGACTAAGCGCCGGGTAATGGCCGCGGTGGCTTCGTTCGACAGCGCGGGTAGTTTCAGTTTGCCCTGCGCAATGACCGCCGTTGGATGCTGGTCGGCCAGCATTTGCAGGGCCTGCTCCACGCGGTTGACCTCAAAAATCAGGGAGGCCACCTGCTGCTGACGATCCATCAGTTCGTCCAGACTGCCCTGGAAAACCATTTTGCCATGGTTGATGATGCCTACTTCCGTGACCAATTTTTCAATTTCACTGAGCAAGTGGCTGGAAATCAAAATGGTAATGCCGTATTCCTGATTCAGAATCTTTAAAAGGGTACGCATTTCGACAATGCCACCCGGGTCGAGGCCGTTGGTCGGTTCATCCAAAATCAGCAAAGACGGTTCGTGCAGCAACGCCACGGCGATGGATAACCGTTGTTTCATGCCCAGCGAAAATTGGCCGGCTTTTTTGGCGCCGGTGTTCGACAAACCCACCAAATCCAGCACCTCCGCGATGCGTTTTTTTGGGCATTGGTACACCTTTTGCCAAACCAGCAGGTTTTCCGCTGCGGTCAACTGGCCGTACAGCGACGGGCTTTCGATGAGCGAACCGATTTGCCGCAACGCTTCTGCCCGGTGCGGCTCAAAAGGTTTTCCGAAAAGGCGGATGTCTCCCTGTTGTTTGCGGAGTAACCCCAAAATCAGGCGCAGGGTGGTGGTTTTACCCGCTCCGTTCGGCCCGAGAAAACCAAAAATGCTGCCCTCTTTGACCCGGAGGCTGACCTGATCCAACACGGATTCGCCTTTGGTGAAGTGATGCGATAGGTTTAAAGCTTCGATTGAGTACATGGTGGTGATTTTTTGTTTGCGTTCTGTGCAAAGGAAAGGGGATTGGGGGTGGGGAGGAAATTTGATGGGTGAAAAGGAGAGATTTGCGTTTGAAATGGGGCTTTTTTAAGATGAAAGTACATCGGGGAACTTCGACTTAACAAGATGAAACTAGGTTTTTTGAATTTTTTTTGAAATCTAAATTTATTTTTTAACCTTTAGGGTTAAAATTCGTATATTTGCATGAAAGTCGAATTTGCCACAAAAAAGCTGAGAAAACAATGGACGTCTCCAAAGGAGATGATTAAAATTTATGGTGCAGACCGTGCAAAACGATTGAACCAGCGGTTAGAGGATTTGTACGCTGCCTCTAATCTTGCTGTATTACGCTCACTCCCCCAAGCAAATTGTCATGAATTAACCGGCAATCTCAAGGGCTTGTTGGCACTTGACATATCCAAAAACTGGCGACTATTGATCAGACCTGCACATGATCCTATTCCGATCAAACCTGATGGTGGCCTGGATTGGTTGCTGGTTACACAAGTATGCATTGAAGCCATAGAAGACTACCATTGAGTATTTTTAGGTACTCAATACCATTTGATAAATAAATCCTCTGTCCGAAAAAACGTTGCCATGACAACCCAAATCACTTCCATTGACGCTGCTAAATTACTCCTCTCTCCGCCCGGAGATACCCTACTCGAAACGATCGAAGCGTTAGCTATTTCACAAACTGAATTAGCAGAACGGATGAACCGCCCACTTAAGTTGATTAGCGAAATCATTAAGGGAAAAGCCCAAATAATGCCTGATACTGCTCTTCAGCTAGAAAACGTGCTGGGAGTTCCAGCTACATTCTGGCTTGAACGGGAGCGCCGTTATCAGATGGAGCTGGCTAAAATAAAACAGGACGAAAAACTGCTCCAGGAAAGCGAATGGGTTAGAGGCTTCCCTTTAGCTGCGATGACAAAACTCGGCTGGATACCAACTGTGAAAACGCCTTTACAGAAAGTTTATGCATTATGCCGGTTCTTTGGTGTGGCAGATGTGGAGGCATGGCGAACCTTATTCATGAAAAACACTTCGATGCTGAATTTCCGCATCTCATTGGCGCATACTCAAACGCCGCATGCCCTCTCCGCCTGGCTCCGGAAAGGCGACCTCGATGCTGGTCAATTGTCTTTACCACCTTACAACAAAGCACACTTTGAAGCAATACTGGAAGAAGTTCGCAACTTGGCGTTTGAAGAACCAGTGGGGTTTCCTGAAAAATTACAGTCCCTTTGCGCTGACGCTGGTGTAGCGGTAGTTTATACCCCTTGCCTTCCTAAAGCACCAGTTAGCGGTTGCGCCCGTTGGTTAGGGGATTTACCCATCATTCAACTTTCCGGCAGATATAAATCCAACGACCGGTTTTGGTTTACTTTTTTTCACGAAGCTTGCCATATTCTCAAACATGGCAAGAAAGGTTATTTTTTAGAAGAAGTTTCCGGAATCGAAAATGCTCCTGACAAAGAAGAAGAAGCCAACATCTTTGCTTCTGATATACTTGTTCCCCCTGCCTTGATAAGAGAGATTCGATTAGTAGGGCGCATTTACGAACCACAGGTAGCAGAATATGCCATACGCTATCGTGTTAATCCTGGCGTTTTAGTTGGGAGACTTCAATATGAAGGCATTCTTGAAAAGACTTGGTTGAATAAATTCAAGACTACGGTGGAGTTGTTTGGTTGATTCACTTAAAAACCTACTCGCTGGAATCAAAAACCCTGAAATAACCGGTTCTTTAGAGCAAATATAATCGTCGGTGCATCTTTCTCAGCATTTCTACGTTTATTCCCAAAACTGATAAACAAAATGAGTAGAAGAGAAGAACAGCTTCACGAAATGACATGCTTGTTGAATGAAGCCATTCCTGTAATAAAGGAGGTATTAGAGGGCTTCAACGAACAGGAAGATGTTCCTACTGAAGTTGCTGTTTATCATAACATACTTGAAAGATTTTACTACTGCCTGCAAAGTGTTGAGTGTTTGCTTGACAGATTCAATAATGATGTGAATTACAAATTCCCCATAGGGATTTTGATCCGGAATGGTCTTTTGGATTTTATTACATCTGGATATCTTTACGAAAAGGGGTATTCGGTGGGGAATTTCCCTTATGAATTTGCCAGAGTTAATCATTATTTCGTAAATAATCAGTATAATATTTCTCAAGAACGACGTAATAATAACATCATTAATCAGAAAGAATTTCAAGAAGAGTTGTTTGTGCTGAAGAATTACTTTCCGGAAAATTTCTTGAGCGTAGATAAAAATGGAACCCCTAAATTGAAAGAAGGTATAAATTTAATTTCTCCAAGGGGAATGGCAGAAAAACTTGCGCGGCACGCATCTGTTTATGACCTATATAACTATTATTCTCAATATTAACATTATGGAACTTTCTCGAAAACCATGCTTAATGGATCCCCTGAGTATGATTTCGATAAGTTAAAATTGGCTCTCTGGTATATACTTTTGGGGATAATCATTTGTTTTTACATTTTAAGTACTCCAAAAGATAAACTTGATAAAATTGACGAGATAAGAAGTAAGATAATGTCGATGCCAGAGTTGTGTCCTTTATAATAAATTTTGTCGAATAGCATCGAGTCAATATCTGGCAGTGGCAGGCAACTACCTACAAATCCAGCGTAACCCGAAGCTTTTCTTTCAACTTTTCAAAAACGGAGGGTGGTACGCTACCAAGTTCGCCTGAAAAAATGGATTTATCTAATGTTGCTAATTTATCCATTTTGAAAACGGAAGGCTTCTTCAAACCGGTTTGTATAAAATCAACATGGGTGTCCAGTAGGATATAATCGGAAGTGGAAGGTTGCAAAGGCAATACCGAAGAAATAAAAGCGACGATTACATCCGGGTCAGCCGGGTCAACTTTGGAAATGATGATCGCAGGCCTGCGCTTGACGGTACTCAAATCAGTAAAAGGGAATTTGGTGAGAACGATAGTACCTTTATCCATAGCTATGAAAAAATTAAGCTAAAATTTGACCTTCAAATCTTCATCGGAATAAATGTCTTCTTCTTCAGCAACCAAAAAATCGAGTGCAGGGTTCTCCTGCATCAAGTCATGAAGGTCTTTTGCGGTAATCGGATTTTCCTCTTTTTCTTCATTTTCAGGATAATCGAGAAACACCACAATGACCCGCTTGGGCTCTTGAATGTCCACCTTTTCAAGCAGTTTTAATTGCTTACCATCGTATATGGCTCTGACACTTAACATGTTTGTGTGTTTTTTCAAAGATACTGCAATTTTGTGCAGAACAATAGCTCATGGAGGAAATAGTCGGATTACTTAAAAACCCCACTCGCAGGAATCAAAAACCCCGGAATAACCGGTTCTGCAGAGCAAATATCATCATCGGTGCAAATGGTCATTTGTTTGCCCCGGTAGACATGAACCTGTTTGAGTTTCGGGAAAATATGCCACACAACCGGAATGTTGGAAGTTCGGTAGTCAATCAGCTTTTCGTTGGCTCTGTGCATTTGATCGGAATTGGAAATTACCTCAATAATGAACTGAGGTTCCTGGTTGGTCTTTCCAAAAAACTGTATTTGATCCTTAGAAAAATAGGCAATATCAGGCCGCCGGTAGGCTGAACCAAACCAGGTTTCTACTTCAGAAAGCAGTTCTCCGAGCGAAGGATTGGAAGATTGAAGCGTTTTCAGCAGTTGCACCAGGTTTAAAAAAATGGATTGTTGGCTTTGGTTCAGGGCACGCAGTGTTTTGACGACGACGCCGTCCACCCATTCATACTTATAACGGTCTTCGTTATTCAGATACTTGCGTTCAAAGTCTTCCCAACTGATTTTTTTCAGAGGAGAAGACGCGGGCATTGATTTATGAGAAGTTGCGACGCTCATTTTTGCGCTGTTTAGTTACAAAACTAAGTTTTTTTGACAGAAATACCAACATTATATCGGACTATGGAGACAGATAGTTAACCCGCTGGCCTTTCCACCCCCCAAAAAAAATTCCCCCCATCAAATTCCCCTCACTCACCGTATCTTGCACCATCATTCTTTCCAACAACCCTTAACAGCATGAACCAACTCCGGCTCCTCATCCCATTATTGTTGCTGCTGAGCGCCTGCGGCCCCTCCAACGGACAGCGCGATTTTTATCGCGAATACGCCTTCACCGAGGCAGATACCCTGCGCGGCATGTTGCGCCCCGAGCGCACTTGCTACGACGTCACGTTTTACGACCTCAACATCCGGGTGAATATCGCGGAACGCAGCATTGGCGGGTATGTGGAGATGCAATACAAGGTGAAAGAAGACTTTAAAACCCTTCAGGTGGACCTGTTTGAAAACATGAAGCTGGAACGCGTCGTGCAGGACCAAACGGTGCTGACCTTCGAGCGGAAACACGACGCGGTGTTCATCACCTTCCCAAAACAGCAAAAATCGGGCTCGAAAGGCAGCATCCGCATGTACTACTCCGGCAATCCCCAAACCGCGAGCAACCCGCCCTGGGATGGCGGTTTTGTGTGGGAAACGGATCAGAACGGCGATCCCTGGGTCGGGGTGGCCTGCGAAGGTGACGGCGCCAGTTTGTGGTGGCCGAACAAAGACCACCTTTCGGACGAACCCGACAGCATGTCCATTCGCGTGTCAGTTCAGCGAGCCCTGAATTGCGTGGCCAATGGCAACCTGCGTCGTATTGTGGATCAGGGCGAATACCGCCGCTACGAATGGTTCGTGTCTTATCCCATCAACAATTACAACGTCACGCTCAACATCGCCAAATACAGCCG
>JBJXFD010000633.1:0-4740 GCA_046153985.1 Saprospiraceae bacterium | reverse complement strand
ACTACCTTGACTTTTCCTATTTTTGTTGCCATGAGCGGGGACGGTTTGTTTCGTTTTGCAATTACAAAGCTAACCTATCCGCTCATTTCTTCCCTCCACAACGGACTCTTTACACAACCCCAGACCTTCAAAAACAGTGGACGGTGGACAGCCTGACGATAGACGGTAGGATACGCCCCTTGCGGTCACCGGCCTTCCATTAGAAAACCAAGGAATGGGAGTAGAACTTATTCGGAAATCTTCAAAAAGCGCTAAGTCTTTGTCTATGTGTGCGGCTTCTCTTATCTTGCCAGGGACAAGCTTTCTATTTTGAACGCATTAAAACACCCAAATCATGCAAAAAAAGACTGCCAACCTGTTGATCACCGCCCTGATCGTGTTCATTCTGGGCGGAGCTTTGCTGTATCAGGTACTCCCGTTTTTACTTTCCTTCGCAGCCAGTTCGGTTTATTCCATTTTGTTTTTAGCGGGGTTGATTTTGTTTGTTTATGTGATCTATGTTTTGGTGCGGTATTTTAATAAGTGAGGGAAATGGCTGGGTGATTCAGTTTTTTCACTGAGATACATAATTAAAGATTTGGTTATTTGATTTCGTGTTCGCATTCGGGCACTGTCTGAAATAACCCCAGCTATTTCATTTTTCAACAACTGGCTATACTGAGCTTTTAATCCTACTGTTACATGACTATCCCCAAGTTGTTCGAATACCTGTTCTATTTCCCCCATGCTGATCAATTTCAACAATTCAGATCGTTCTCCTTTGACCATTGTATCAATAAGAACGGTTGTATCATCAAAAACCCGATTCAGAACTTTGTCTGCTGTAAAAGATTCAAAAGAGTTATTGCATTGTAACTGCTTCGCCATTTTAAGTGCTCTCAATACCTGTTCATATTCAAATTCAAAAGGTTTGGGCACTTTTGCGCAGTCCTTGCAGTTGCACAAAATGATCAATTGCGTCGCTATAGGCCGCGGTAACCAATCATAGCGCAGGTGCAGCCGTACATTCCCCGTTGTATCCCATTCCGGTAACCATTCAGTATCTTCGGGAAGTTTAGACGGGACAATGTATTTTCCTGAAGTTTCATTATGGTAGCTGAGTTTAAACTCCTGCATGAGTTGCAGCAGCTCATTTTCCCGGTCTTTGTATTTGAAGTCGTTCCAAATTTGGCTGGCGTCCTTTTTCAAAAACCAGCCCTTATTGGTTTTGACAGTCTCGTCATCAAGTACACGATACAATGCATCTGTTGCCCATTCTTTATTCAGAATAACCATGTTGCTCAAAGAGCCGGTATCGTAATGCAAAAGGAAGCCAAGAATATTGAAAATTTTGAGCAGGTCATTCTGCTCTTCGTGGTTTTTGATGTTTTCTTTTTCACAAACAGTCCTGAATTGGTCTCTGGATATTCCGTAATGCTCCGTAGTCAATTTCGCCAATTTCTTGCGAATGCGCACCCATTGGCGGGGCATTTCCTGTCCTAAGTGATCGAGTTGGTGAAAGCTTTTTTCAAGAAAATCTTTGAAATGTTTAAATCGGGAGAGTTCCGACTTGTCGAAGCCTGGCTTGTTCGATGCGATTTTGTCCAAGTTAATGACAAAGTCTTCGCTTTGTCGCCAAAGTTCCTGATACCGCTTTTTCAGATCGGGAAAACTACTGCCTTCTCGGTCGGTTTTTGGGTTTTGCAACAAGATAACAGGGCCGTACTTCCCGTTTTTATCTTTACCAAGCCGCTGGATGGTTTCCAGCCAAAAATCAATTTCCTCCTCATTTTTATTGCGATCGGTGTCCGTCACAATGACATAAACCGCCTGTTCGGAAACAAATAACTGATGCAGCAAACGGTAGTAATCCTGCCCGCCGAAATCCCATAAATAGTACTGCATTTTTTGGCTACCGTGTTCCATTTGCAAGGAACATTTATAGGTCTCTACCTCTATTTAGATACCTTCGGTACTCTCTTTATCCGTTGGCATTATTGCATTGGCGGATTTGAGCTTGCGCCGCAGGGTGGTTTTGCCTGCACGGGGTTCGCCCAACACCAGTACCCGCGACTCCCAAAGGCGTTCTTTGGGTTTGTTCAGGTACTTCAGCACGGCATCGTTGCCCGATTTGATGGCGGCGATGAGGGATCGGTCTAAGGGGCAATCTTTGACAAAAAAGCCTCGTTCTCCAAAATAGTCTACACCTTGCCAGTAGATTGGAATATCGTCTTCCAGGAATCTTTTTAGTGGTAACAAATTTGACACTTGCGTCGAGGAGCAGGAGAGCGTTTGCAAATTCACCAAGCTTTCTATTCCTTTCAAATCCGTGATTTGCGTCGAGGAGCAGGAGAGTCTCTGTAAATTCACTAATTTCTCCAGCGGCTTTAAATTTGAAACTTGTGTATTATGACAGTCAAATGATTGCAAATTGACTAAGTTTTGTAGTGGGGTTAAATCTGAAATTTGTGTGTCATAACAGTTAAGCTCTACTAAATTAACTAATTTTTCTAATGGCCTTAAATCGCTAATATTTGTAGAATCTATGATCAGTTTTTTTAGCTGTTTCCATCGGTAACAATCTGTCGGCAAAAATTGAATTACATTTTGAGAACCCTTATTTTGGCTGTATTTTATATCAATTTGGTTAGTATCTGGATAATATTCGAGCCAATTATAACTCAACACCAACTCCTCAATCCACACACACTCCAGCGCCTCCTCCGGCACCTCCGTAAGTCCACAGTTCCCTAAATCCAGTGTTTTTGCTTTCGTTTTTTTGTTTTCTGCGATGAGTTGTAAAGCCAGTTCAGACATCTTATCCGGTTTTAAGCAGGTGAAAAGAAAGCAGGGGGCTTCTAAAGGAGCGAAGGCGTCACGTCCCACGTTTCACAATTTCCAAAATCACGCCTTCTCCCTTGCAAATATGTAAAATTAACAGCAAAGGTCAAAATGGCGAGCCCGTGGTCGCCACCTTCAGGTGGCAGACCGTCAAAAAATCGTTTTCTAATTTTTAGGCGAAACATTTGTAAACCGAACAAGGATGACACCTGCTGCACCCTGCGCACAGGCCTGCCCTTCGCAGCGAGATGTCACTCTGGCTGCGCGATGTAAAAATTTTCCCTACATTTGAATCCAACCTAACTTCCTATCCATGCAACAGAAAAAGACGAGTACGAGAAGAAACTTTCTCAAAACCGGTGCTATCGTCGCCGGCGGATTTTTTATTGTGCCGCGACACGTGCTGGGCCGGGGCTTCACCGCGCCAAGCGATAAACTCAACATAGCGGCCATCGGCGCAGGCGGCAAAGGCACCAGCGACATCGCCAACGCCTGGAACAACGGCGCCAACAACGTCGTCGCGCTTTGCGATGTAGACCGGGCTCAGGCTAAAGCAAGTCTTGAAAAATTCCCTGCTGCAAAATTTTACACCGATTTCCGGGTCATGCTGGAAGAAATGAAAGGAACCATTGATGCGGTAACCATCTCCACGCCCGACCACCAGCACGCAATTGCCGCCATGATCGCCATGCAACTCGGCAAACACGTGTATGTGCAAAAGCCGCTGACCCACGACATCCAGGAAGCGCGGATGCTGACCGAAGCCGCCAACAAATACAGATTAGTGACCCAGATGGGCAACCAGGGCGCTTCCAATCCCACCCAAAAAGTAATGATAGACTGGCTCGACAAGGGACTGATCGGCAAAGTAAAAGACGTTCACATCTGGACGAACCGCCCGGTTTGGCCGCAGGGCATTCCGGTTCCAACCGAAAAAAAGAAACGCATCAAATCCATGAGCGCCACCGACTGGGATCTGTGGGTCGGCACAGCGCCCTGGGTGGAATACCACCCGCTTTACCACCCGTTCAAATGGCGCGGCTGGTGGGAATTCGGCACCGGCGCTTTGGGCGATATGGGTTGCCACCTGATTGATCCTGCTTTCCGGGTACTGGGACTCGGTTATCCCACCGAAGTGGAATGTAGCGTCGGCCAGGTGTTTATCAAAGACTGGACACCGGAATACATCCCGGAAGGCTGTCCGCCCTCCTCGAATGTGCAGATAAAATTCCCCGCAACGGCCCGCAACGCATCGGAAGTGACCATGCACTGGACCGACGGCGGCATCCGGCCTTTCCACCCTGAGTGGATTCCGGCCAGCGAACCTTTGGCGGAAGCCGACAGCAGCAACGGCGTGATCATGATCGGCGAAAAAGGCGTGATGACCTGCGGCACCTACGGCAACGACCCGAAGATTTTCCTGAAAACCGGCGAAAAAATCAACATGCAGGTTTTGGAAAAGAACCCCTTGCCCGAACACGGCCACAACGCCGCCTGGACGGAAGCCTGCAAAGCGGGATACGGCAGCGCGCAACACCAGGCACTGACGTCCTCTTTCGACTACGCCGGGCCGCTCACGGAAACGGTGCTGATGGGCAACCTCGCCATTCGGAGTTATAATTTGCGCAAAGCAAACAACAGAAACGGATTCGATTACTACGGTCGAAAAAGGTTATTGTGGGATGGTAAAAACATGAAAATTACCAATTTTGATGAGGCCAACCAGTTCGTTTCCCGGAATTATCGGGAAGGGTGGAAGTTGGGGTAGACGGTGGACGGTAGACGGTGGACGGGCGGTAGGGGCGACCCCAGGGGTGATCAGTTCTACATTTTCACCACGTTTTTGAAGAAGAATTGATGATAGATGATTGATAAATGATGATTGATGATGTAAAGCATACACATTCGATGTGTACGTAT
>JBJXFD010000632.1:0-7567 GCA_046153985.1 Saprospiraceae bacterium | reverse complement strand
TGAGTCAGTGGGTTGATCAGTCTGTGGAACTTGAACTGGTGAATGCCAGCGGACAGGTGATGCAGGTTCAGCGCACG
The DNA here is from genome assembly GCA_046153985.1 of Saprospiraceae bacterium. Classification (GTDB taxonomy): domain Bacteria; phylum Bacteroidota; class Bacteroidia; order Chitinophagales; family Saprospiraceae; genus JABWAJ01. Next base: position 7,490 of record JBJXFD010000632.1, on the reverse strand, counting down.
GTAGCGCCCGCTTCGCCGCTGCGCCTTGATGTGGCCGGCTATCCAACAGGGCTTTATTTCCTGCGGGTGAAAACAGGCAGTGGAGTAGGGGAGACGGTGCGGTTTGTGATTGAGTAAGTAGTTTTTTTAGATACATTCAAGGCGGCCTAAAGGCCGCGAAACGAAGCACAGCACGCTTTGTCCCGCGGCCTTTAGGCCGCCTTAAATAGTGTCTGTCTTTATAGTCCGATAGCTGCGTTGTATTTTGCCCCAAAATCGGTCATTTATACGAATAAACTCCCGTTTTTGGGGCAAAATACGCCTTGCTCTCGAACTCTAAATAACAAACAATAAACATAGCCAGACCACTACTACATTTTACTCCTCTATCCTTTTCATAGCCAATGCCCCTTCAAAACAACCTGAATTTCGATTGAATTTGAAATCATAATGGTGGATAACGTCAGAAGCGTGGCCAACATCCTTTACATATTTGATTTGCCCGGCTGGCCCGACCGCATTGAGCGGAAAGTCCAGCACCCATTTCGTTTCTCCAAAGTAAGAGGTATCGCGGGAAGTAAGTCCATTTTCGTCCCAAACAGGCGAAGTTACGTTCAGCCGGAAGGCTCGCTGCACCAACCGGTCTACTTCCTGGTCGTAGGCTACAATCGCACAATCATAGACATTACAAACTGAATAATAATAAAAAAGCAATTCTGCTGCGATGCCGTCGCCATCTATGTCCAACAAGTGCAATGCATTCACTTTTTCAAGATTTGGAGATGCAAACGGCGCATAAAAGCCGCCTTCAATCTGATGGCCTGGAATAGAATCGAGTCGCTGCAAGATGTGTTTCCGGTCGGTGTCGAGCAACAACAATGCTTTGGTACCCAGGATTTCCCCCAATCCCGATAACTCAACTTCACAACCTTTTGCCCCTTCTTCTACAAATGAAATCTGTGGTTGCCCGATCCACAACGCCAGGGCGCGGTTGTTCCGAACGCCCGTTGCGCCAAAATCCACAAACTCATAAAAAATGCTGGAATCGGGCAGGGCGTAATATTTCAACTCATTCCGGAAGCGGCTTGCAGTTCGGCTTTTTTCTTTCCACAAAGTATACAGCGTTTTGGCGACGAGCGTATCCTGATCATAACCTGCAAGGGCAAAATTTACCCAGACCTGTTTATCGAGTGCTTCCTGCCAGGAGAAGGAAGGAGCGGGATTTTCCGCAGATTTAGAAACAGAACCATGAGCCGGAGGGCGGTTGCAGGAAACTGCACCAAGGAGTACAACAAGTCCGAAAATCAGGTTTGTTTTTTTCATTGCCTTTGAATTACTAGGTGGTTCCTAAAGTTGTCTTATTTTTGACATCCTTTATTATCCGAATAAAAATCAATTATTCACTCGTCACAACATCCAATCATGAAAAAACATCTTGTATTGTGCTTATTGCTGAGCCTGACTGCTTTCGGGTTGTCCGCTCAGATCGAAACGCCGGCAGCCAGCCCTGCGGCAATGGTTTCCCAACGCGTCGGCCTGACCAAAGTTACGGTCGAATACAGCCGTCCGGCGGTAAAAGGTCGCAAAATTTTCGGCGACCTGGTTCCTTTCGACAAAGTATGGCGCACGGGCGCCAACAAAATCACGACGATTATATTCGACAACGACGTGATGATCAATGGGAAAAAGGTTCCTGCGGGCAGCTATGGCTGGTACACCATTCCCGGAAAAACGGAATGGACGATCATCCTGAACTCCGACGACAAGCAGTGGGGAGCTTATGCTTACGACGAAAAGAAAGACGTGGCCCGCTTCAAAGTGACGCCTTACAAAACCGCAAAAGCGGAAAATTTGGCAATTGCGCTGGAGCAGACCTCGCCTACCAATTTGGATGTGATCCTTGCCTGGGATAAAACGGCCGTGAAGTTTGCTGTTTCGCACGACGCACACGACCAGATTATGGCTGAAATCAAGGAAAAAACGGCAAAAGCCGACTGCACAACAGACAGCTATTTTGTCGCTGCCGATTATTACTACGAAAAAAACCTAGACCTGAACAAGGCGCTGGAATGGGCCGACAAAGTGGTGGAAAAGGACAAGCAGTACTGGACTTACCAACTCCGCGCCCGCATCCTCGCCAAGATGGGCAATTGCGAAAAAGCAGTCGCCGACGCGAAAATTTCTTTTGAGATGGCCAAAAAAGAAGGCGACGATTCGTATGTGAAGAAGAATGAGGCTATTTTTAAGCAATGCGGCGTGAAGTAGTGATAAGGGGCAAATGAGCAAGGGGCAAATAGGCAAATTGGCAAATAAGCAAGGGGCAAATTGCTAACTTGCCCCCTGCCAACTTGCCTTTTGCAAATTTGCCTCTTGCCAACTTGCACCTTGCATCACTGTATCCTGAATTCCAGGTAATTGGATAAAATAAACGCGCCGTATCCCCCGACTACATTTCCGTGAACCGTAACCGGTTCCACGAACGGGTTGCCGTTCGAATTCCAGTATTGAGAAAGTGACCGGGCGTAGAGAAATGCATCCCGGGTCAATTGATAAACCCGGACGACGGCAAACCCATTGCCACCAATGTTAAGGTCGTACGTAAATATACGGGCGGTGTAGCTCCCTCCGTCAAAAGCTTCATCGGAAAAGACAAGGGCATAGGGCGTACCCGGGCTTAAAACAGGATCGTTACTGTCTATGAAACCATTGTAAGTCTCGGAATTGATGGTATCTCCGTTTTGGTCAATAGCAAACCAGTTAATGACCAGGTCCAGGGCATAATAATTTTTTTCTCCGCCAACATCCTGGATCGTCACCTTTATTTCATCTACCCTTTCACCGTCGGGCGAAATGCCGCCATCCGGGGAAAAAACGACCTCCGTAACCGCCGGTTTGGCGGGCATGATCTGTTCGGCGAAAGCCGTTCCTACACCCGGAACTTCTACCTGCACGCGATAGGTAGCTCCGGGAGTTGGGTCTAAAGGAGCAGGAAGTTGAGCTTTAAAAATAGGATCCCCCGGGGTGAGCGCAAAGTTATCGGTGATCAACGCTCCATTTCGCAACAGTTGAATCTTTGTGTTATTTATTGGAGCGAATTCGTTTTGATCCAGGATGCCGAGGCTTTTGTTTACGACAGCCTGCGCTATGGTATCGCCACTCCTGAGATCCATACCCAGCGTTGGTAATGATTGGTGATCCGGGACGTCAATTTCTACAATTTGGCCTAAAGAACTATCCGTACAAGCTTGTTGTCCGAGCAGGCTCAGGAATCCAAGCCAAATAAACAGTGTTTGAGCTTTCATGTTGGGTCGTTTTAGAATTTGAATTGATAAGAAACGGAAGGAATCAACGGAAGTAGGCTGACTTCCCGAAATATCCGTTCGTTTTTAAAACTGCCGTCCGGTTGTTCCACCGAACGGGTATCGGCATACATAAAATAAGGATTGCGATGCCAGTAGCTATTGTAGACCCCGACTACCCATTTGCGTTCCCAATTCTTTTTTTGCTTCCGGAATTCAATACTGAAATCCAGCCGGTGGTAGTCGCTCATTCTGAAAGCATTGCGTTTTCCTCCGGATTCTATCGTGTTGGTATAAACGTATTGCTCATCCCGGTCTACGGTTTGAAAACGATACGTACCCAGGGTGACGGCATTGCCCGTGCCATAAACCCAGGCAAAAGACATGCCGATTCTGGGCGTAAAATCGTGGTTAACAACTACGGATATATCGTGCCTGCGATCGTAGCGAAACGGATACCGTTCGCCGCTGTTGATTTCATCAAATTGCCGCCAGTTCCAACTCAGGGTATAGCCGATCCAACCCGTTGTGCGGCCCACTTTTTTTTGCATAAAAACCTCTAATCCATAGCTTTCGCCCTTCCCTTGGGTTACTTTATCCTGCCAGTCATTTTCTAAGCCAAACAAGAAGGTAGCGCCCTCTTTGAACGAAATAACATTGTCCATTTCCTTGTAATACGCTTCCACGCTGAATTCGTATTCATCCCGGAAGGTGCGTGCTACGCCCACGGCTGCCTGCCAGCTTTGCTGGGGCTTGATGCGGGCGGTGCTTGGTACCCAGAGGTCGGTTGGGAGGGTCAGCGCTTCACTGCTCAACAGGTTGATGTATTGGGTCATGGTACTGAAACCAGCTTTGAGTGCCCAGTTTTTGTCGAGCAACCAGCGCAGGCCTAATCGGGGTTGAAGGCTGGTGTACAGTTCTCCATCCACACTGAACCCTGAAGCGTGCAAGCCGGCGTTGATTTTTAAAGAGCCTATTGAAAAATCGTCTTCCCCATACAGGAAAAACTCGGTGCTGTAAGCGTTGCTTGTGCCCAAAATGGTGTCGAAATTCACCTCCTGGCCGGATTCACTGCGAATGGACGATGCGCCCGGACGGTAAGTATGGTTGGTGACCCCCATGCCGAAACGCAGGTAGTGGTTGGGATTGGGGATGTAATCGAAATCAATTTTGCCGCCCAGATCTTCGATCCCCGACACATATTTTGCAGAAAACTTCTCGCTGAGGCTCTCCGGGTCGCTGGTTGGTTTGAATTCCTGCGCAGCGAGTATGCCCAAATTGTAACGGCTGTAAGTCAACGTCGTGTTGGCGAACAGTTTTGGGCCGATCTCCCAGTTCCAGCGCGCGGCAGAGATGATGTTGCCCCAGTTGATCCCGCCGGTAAAAGCGCCCGTTTCATCCCCGAAGGTGGATTCAAGTACGTCCGCTCCCGTGTAGGCGCTCAAAAAGAGGCGGTGCTTGTCGTTAAATTTATGCTGAATTTTTGCGTTCAGGTCATAAAAATATAAAGCGAGGTCCACCTCCTCGCCAGGCGCGGCAGCGGCCTTGATGAGCGGCGCTGCCAGCAGGTCGAGGTAGGTGCGCCTGCCAGAGATCAAAAAAGAAGTTTTTCCTTTTTGAATCGGCCCTTCCAACGTCAGTTTCGAAGAAATCAACCCAATGGCGCCTTCTCCGTGCCATTCCTGAAGATTACCTTCTTTCATGTTGATTTCCAGTACACTGCTCAGGCGGCCGCCAAACCGGGCGGGAAAGCCCCCTTTGGTCAGGGTGACGTTTTTGATGGCATCCGCGTTAAACACTGAAAAGATCCCAAGCACATGGCTCACATTGTAGACAGGCACCCCGTCAAGCAGGATCAGGTTTTGATCGGGGCTGCCACCGCGGACGTAGAGACCGTTCTGGCCTTCTCCACCGCTTTGAACCCCGGGCATCAACTGCAATACTTTGAGCACGTCCACTTCGCCGAGCAGCGCGGGGATGCGTTTGATCTGTTCAATCGGAATTTCCATCTTACTCATTTGGGTGCGTTCTTCGATGCGCTCGACCCGATCAGCGGTTACTTCCACCGTTCCCAGTTCGATGGAGGATCGCAGCGCAATGCTGAACGTTTGGTTGCTGTTCAGCGCCAGCCGGACTTGTTGGCTTTGATAACCAATGTAGCTGAAAACAAGGTCAACGGAATCAGTGGAAGATGCAAGTGTGAGGCTGTAGAATCCGTAGGTGTTGGTCACAGCGCCGGCGCCGGTTTTGGGTTCGTAAACGTTGGCAGAAATGAGCTTTTCGCCGCTGTCGGCGTCTTCGATGTAACCGCGGATGGTCGTTTTTTGCGCAGAAAGGAAGCAGGGTAACAAACAGAGTAGCACAGGAAAAGGGCACGCTTTCCTCATACAGGATTGAGTTTTAGGTGTTTGAAAAGGTGTTTTGAATACAGGAAAACCGCAACGGGTGCGGTTTTATCTTTTTCGCCCTTGAGAATAAATACCAATACGCAGGAATGGCAACGCATTGATGTATGCAAGCCCTTATTTAACTTGAAATATTATGAATTTTAACAAGGCAATAAAAAACATGGGACGTCCCGAATTTTGCATCGCACCGGGAATCTTTGTAGAACCACGGGAATAAGGGGTAGCGAAGCCTGCCCCGTAAAGCGGGGGTGCAGCGCACCGCAACATCAGCATACCGCAATACCATTGTTAAGGTGCGCTGCACCTGTGCATCCACTTTGATTCAGGGTTACAAAGATCGAGGTGCGCTGCACCTGCCCCAGAAACAGCATGAGCCATCCCAAAATCCGGGATGGCTCATGTGTTTTATGCTGAACCACAATGTCGTTACCGTTATTGCAGTTTGAAATTGTACGTAATCGTCCCGCATTGCTTATCGGGGCCACCTGCGGAGAATTTCCATCTTTTGGCATTGGTTTCCGCTACGCTCACCAACTGGCTATCGGTGGTGGAAGAACCCCGCTGGGTATATTTTGCGCTGGTGACACTGCCAGTTCCATCCACACAAACTTCCAGCACAACGGTACCTTGTTTTTGAGAATTATCCGTCACTTTGGGAGAAGCCAATACACCCCGGCCACCCAAGCCACCGCCAACTTTACCGGATCCTGTGCTGATGCCTTTCAGTTTATCTGCATTCGGATCGCCGTCAGGGTCGCCCTGATTGCCAGGTTTCCCGGTATCGCCTTTACCTTTGCCGTTGCCGAAAAGGCCGCCGATCTGGTCTTTTGTCTTTTGAGCATCGGCTTTGCGCTTAGCTTCTGCGTCGGCTTTCTTTTTAGCCTCAGCTTCTGCCACTTTTTTGCGGGCTTCTTCAGCGCGTTCTTCGCGTTCTTGCTCTTCCTGCGCTTTTTTCTCCTGTTCTTTTTTGCGCTTTAGCGCAATTGCTTCAGGGTCTTCCGTTTTGATAACTTCTTTTTCTTTGACCGGTTCAGGTTTGGTTTCTTTTGGCGTTTCCGGTTGTGGTTCCGGTTCTACCTCTTCTTCTTCCGGCTGAGCTTCTTCCTCTTCTTCCGCTTGGGTAGGCGGAGCATTTTCATCGCCCTGGCCAACATCCGGCAGGCCGAGGTTGACTAAAATGCCTTCCTGGCCGGGAGGCGGTATCTGATATGACATAAATGGCAACATGGCCAATATGATCAGAACGAAATGGAAAACGAAAGTGGTCACGAGACTCCGTTCCTTATCTTTTTGTTGCTTTTGATGGCTGATGAATTCGTCCATATCGTTGGAAATTGTGTGTTTACCACCTTTTAACGCAACACTGCCCAAAAGGTAATGTCCGCATTAAACGGTTTAGTATTTCTTTAACGGAAAAGACACTAATCTTTAAAATCGGTTGCCAGAATGCCGTTAATGTTGTTGCGCATGGCAACGTCCATTACTGCGACCACGTGTTCAGTGGGTGTTCCGGATTCCGGTGAAATTGTAACGTCAAGTTTACCGCCTTTTCGACCTGATTTGCGGCGCAGTTCTGATTCCAGAGCGCCGATATCAATGCGCTTGCCGTTGAGGTAAAACCGGCCGCTTTTGTCAATTTTTACATCGTCAATATTGGAGGGTGTAACCACTTTCGTACGCGACGACCCCGGCAACTTCAGGTTGAGCGCATTGGGTGCGACAACGGTGGAAGTCAACATAAAAAATATGAGCAACAGGAAAATGATGTCCGTTAATGAGGACATATTGAACTGTGAAGATACTT
>JBJXFD010000607.1:0-8207 GCA_046153985.1 Saprospiraceae bacterium | reverse complement strand
ACCTCCGTTTTTTCAAACAAACGACCCTGAACCACCACGTCATCATGGGGCGGCGTTCCTTTGATTCCATTGGCCGGCCCCTGCCCAAGCGCACGAACGTCGTCATCACCCGCGATCCTTTTTTCATCGGAACCGGCTGCATCGTGGCCCATTCCGTGGAAGAGGCGCTGCGCATTGCCCGCGACCACGATGAAACGGAGGCTTTTATCATCGGCGGCGGCGAAATTTACCTGCAAAGCATGCCTTTCTGGGATCGGCTCTACCTCACCCGGGTGGATGCGGCCATCGAAGGCGGCGACGCATTTTTCCCTCAAATTGACATTGACGAATGGGAAATTGTTTCTTCGCAGGCATTTCCGGCAGATGAAAAAAATGAATTTAGTTATACGTTTTTGAGAATGGACCGAATCACTGTACCGTCATGAAACAAGCACTTTTTCAAATTGCCTTAGTAGTCAACGACTACGACGAAGCCATTGATTTTTACACCAACAAACTTCGTTTCACCTTGGTGGAAGACACTGTGATGAGCGAAACCAAGCGCTGGGTTGTCGTTGCGCCGCCGGGGTCTTCGGGTTGCCGCTTGCTGCTGGCCAAAGCCGTGGGGGAGGAACAACAAAGCCGCGTAGGCAACCAAACCGGCGGACGGGTTTTCCTCTTCCTGCACACCGACGATTTTTGGCGGGATTACCGGAATCTTTTGGAAAACGGCGTTACCATTGTTCGTGAACCTTCCGAGGAAATATACGGCACGGTAGCAGTATTTGCGGATCTCTACGGAAATCTCTGGGATATGATCGAACCAAAACCCGTACTTTAAACCTGTTTCAAGCTCATTTTATGAAAAACCTACTGATCCTGTTCGTCTGCACCCTTTGCACCTTACAAGTTGCGACGGCGCAAACAACGGATGCCGACGCCTTTTTTATTCGTAAAATCTACGACAACGCCCTGACGCAAGGCCGTTCCTACCCCTGGTTGGAATACCTCTGCAAACGCATTGGCGGTAGGCTGAGCGGCTCCCCTCAGGCGACTGCGGCCGTGGAATACACCCGCCAAATGCTGGATACGATGGGGTTGGACAAAGTCTGGTTGCAACCCTGCACCGTACCCCGCTGGATTCGCGGCGACCAGGAAATCGTGCGCATCGTCAATTCGCGGAAAATGGGCAGCGTAGACCTGAAAGCATTGGCGCTGGGCAATTCCGTCGGCACCGGACCAGGCGGTATTTCTGCAGAAGTGGTGGAAGTGCTGAGCCTCGATGAGTTGGAAAAATTGGGCGAAATCAACCTGCGTGGGAAAATCGTTTTTTTCAACCGCCCGCTCGATCCCACCCAACTGAACACCTTCGCAGCGTATGGCGGGGCGGTGGACCAACGCGGGCTGGGCGCCACACGAGCCGCCCGCTTCGGCGCGCTGGGCGTACTGGTGCGCTCGATGACGACGGCACTGGACGACGCGCCGCACACCGGCGCACTGCGCTACGAAGAGGGCGTTCCCGAGATTCCAGCCTTTGGCATCAGCACCAACGACGCCGAACGGTTGAGCGCCCTGCTGAAAGAGGAACCCGTGCGCGTCTACATGCGCTCCACCTGCGTGATGATGGCGCCAGTGGTTTCCCACAACGTGATCGGCGAAATTACCGGCAGTGAAAAACCGGAAGAGATTATTCTTGTAGGCGGGCATTTGGACTCGTGGGATGTGGGTGAAGGCGCACACGACGACGGCGCGGGCTGCGTGCAGGCAATGGATGTGTTGCAAGTGCTGAAACGCAGCGGTTACCGCCCGAAGCGCACCCTGCGTTGCGTGCTGTTCATGAATGAAGAAAACGGGCTGGTAGGCGGCGCGGTCTACCGGGCAGAATCCGATAAAAAGAAAGAATACCATATGGCGGCCATCGAGTCGGATCGTGGCGGGTTCACCCCGCGCGGCTTTACCTGCGAAGGCGACCCCACTGTGTTTGAAAAATATTTTAAATGGGTGTCGGGCTGGTTGCCGCTGATCGAACCCTACGGCCTCCGCCTGAAACCCGGCGGTTCGGGCGCCGACATCGGCGGACTGAAAGCCCAGAAAGGCTTGCTGTTCGGTTTTGAACCCGATTCCCAGCGCTATTTCGACTACCACCATGCACCTACCGACGTACTGGAAACCGTCAACCGCCGCGAATTGGAAATGGGCGTGGCCGCGATGGCAAGTTGGGTGTATTTGTTGGATAAATATGGGTTAGAGTGATTTGAAAAGTTGAGGATTTGGTGATTTGAAAATTGGAGGATTCGAAAACTTGAGGATTTGGTGATTTGAGTATTTGAGTATTCGATACTTCCCGACAAATGTTTCGTTTCCTCGAAAATCCAGCTTCTCAAATACTCAAATCCTCAGTTCCTCAAATACTCAGTTCCTCAAATCCTCAAATCCTCAAACACTGATATAATTATGGACAATCGCATTCGCATTCACGACCTCCACTTCACTCCTTTCATCAGCGCCGGGCAATTGCAGCAGCGCATTGATGAAATGGGCGCCGCGCTTACTGCCGAATATAAAGGCCGAAACCCGCTGTTTCTGGGCGTGCTGAACGGCGCTTTCGTTTTTGCCGCCGACCTGCTCCGCGCTTGCGACATGGACTGCGAAATGTCGTTCATTCGCTTAGCTTCCTACGCCGGCACGGTCTCTTCGGGCGCTGTCGCCACCGTCATCGGCCTTCGGGAAGACGTGCGTGGCCGCGATGTGGTCATTGTGGAAGACATTGTGGACAGTGGCAGAACCCTGTATCAGTTCCTGCCTGATTTATGGAAATTAGAGCCGGCCTCGGTGAAGATCGCCGCCCTGCTCGTCAAGCCCGAGGCGATCGAATTTGATGTAAAGACGGATTTCATCGGGTTTGAAATTCCGCCGAAATTTGTGGTGGGTTATGGGCTGGATTACAATGGGTTGGGGCGGAATTTGAAAGACATCTGGCAGTTGGCTGAACAGGGTTGAATGGGAAGGGTACAAGGTTAAAGGGCAAGGAGAATATCTAAAAATACGAAGGATTTCTATGAACCGCTATTTACTCATTTCCCTACTCTGGCTGATGGCCCAGGTCAATGCCGGTGCTCAGGCTGCTACAAAGGATACTTTGCAGGAAATAGAATTGTCAGAAGTTGTAGTTTCTGCATCGCGGGTCAGTGAGTCCCTGATGCGGTCGCCGGTGAGTATAGAACAGTTAAAAACCAAAGCGGCTCAATTATTGGGAACGCCTGATTTTTTCGACGCCCTCCAGTACACCAAAGGCGTTCAGGTGCTGGCGCCAAGTCTGGGTTTTAAAGTATTGAATACGCGCGGGTTTGCCAATACCACCAATGTTCGTTTTGCGCAACTTGTGGACGGTATGGACAACCAGGCGCCGCATATTGGCGCACCGATTGCCAATGCGATGGGCGTAACCGATCTGGACATCGAAAAAGTAGAAATTATCCCCGGAACTGCATCTGCTCTTTATGGTATGAATGCCATCAACGGATTGGCCAATTTTATTACCAAAAATCCATTCACCAGCACAGGCATTGCTTTCCGGCAAACTGTTGGTTTGAATCACCTGTCTGATCCTGGAGGGGAACAGCCCCACGTGTTTTCAGAATCTCAGTTTCGCATTGCCCACGCTTTTTCACCCAAATGGGCTTTTAAAGTCAATGCCGCCTGGGTAAAAGGCTACGATTGGGTGGCTGATAACCAAACCGACCTCGCGGCAACTTTGAATGCAGTTTCAGAATTAACAGGACAGGATAATCCGTCGTTTATTCGCCCAACAACACCCTGCATTGGCGCATTGCTTATCAAAGCGGATACCGTTTTCCGAGCATATTTGAAGGATTTTCCAACATCAACAGCGGGGGTGTAAAACGCGTAGGCGGGTTGCGCGTCATGTCGAACGGCATCTTCGAAAACTCCTGGCTCCGGGCTTCCATTGACGCCTTCCAGGCCGCTGTCAACAAAAGCGTCAACACGGAGGGGTTATCGCAAGCCGCTGCAATGGAGCAGCATAAAAATCTGCTGCAACAGAATCCCTACACCTATTTGAGACCGGAATACATCCGCTCTTTTGAAATCGGGGTAAAAAGCCTCCGGGTAAAAAATAAATTATTCCTCGACGCCGACCTTTATTACAATACCTATTCCGATTTTATGGCGCAGGTAGAGGCGTATATTCCAAAAACCACCGCGGATTCGATTCCCCTTTCCCTGATCACCCGGCGCCTGCACGATCGCTTCCGCCTGTGGACCAACTCCCAAACAACCGTTTACAACTACGGCGCAAGTCTGGGCATCCGCTACAATTTATCCCCCCAGTACAGTTTCGCCGCCAATGCGACGTTTACCAAATTGGACCGAAAGGAAAACAACGACGGGCTTGAAGACGGGTTTAATACCCCCGCCTGGATGCTCAATGGCACCCTGACGGGGGAAAAATTATGGGGCGACCTCAGCGGCAGCGTTTCTGTGCGCTGGCAAAAGGAATTCGCTTACCAATCTTTTTTGGTGAACGGCATGGTTCCTGCTTTTTGGGCACTGGACGCACAAATCAGCTATGAATGGAGCAATCCGGGCGTCAGGATAAAACTGGGCGCAACCAACCTGCTCAATGATTACTACTATACGATGCTGGGCGGCGCGCATGTTGGCGGATTTTATTATGTGACGGTTACATATCAGTTGTGATCATTATTCATTTTCAGTATTCAAGAGGTCGGGTAATACTGATCTGCCTCGTGCCTATTCAATCGTCAAATTCCCCAGGCTCGAAGAAATTCCGATCAGCACGCCCCAGTCGTAATACTTCCCGTTCTGGAATGCCACCGCGCCTTCGAGGCGGAACAGGCGGAAAATGTTGTCTATGGAATAACCTGCCTCCACATAGTTTTTGGAGGTCGGCGTGGCCAAATAATTGACAAAAACATTCTCCTTGATGCCCAACAGCCACACTTCCGGGATTTGGGTCAGCAGGAATTTGCGGAACTGGTAGTGCACGTGCAGCGCAGCGTATTTATCAGCGGTGCTGTGGCGGTAATAATCCAGCAGGCGGAAACTGCCCACCGGATCGGAGGTGGCTATGCTGAGGCGGTTGCCCGCAAAATGTTTAAAATCGGCAAAACCCACGTAGTTAGAATTCAGGAACATGCCCACATTGGCTTTTACATCCCAGGTGCCGCGCGCGCCCGCTTTGAAGCGGTGTTTAAAACCAAAATCAATCAAATCGTAATCCGTCAAGCTTTCCGCAAGGCCGCTGAACCCCTTTCGGTATTCAAAAGTGAGCGTGGGCGAAGAGTTTTCAATTACCTCTTTTATCTTGTTGCGCATGCGGTATTTCAGCCAGGGCCGCGTTTCCACCTGCACAGAAGCCCAGGCCGCGCGCTCAGTTGCCGGAAAAGGGTAATCGGCTTCTAAGTTTTCCGGAACATTAGGGGCATAAGAACGGTCGTCGCGGTTGAACCACGTTTGGGTGGTATTGTTGTTCAGTGTGAAGCGTTCGGCCCATTCGGCGACAAAACGCAGTGACAATTTTTGAGTGAACCGTTGGGTATAACCCGCCCGGAGGTAGTCTTTTTCATAAATGCTCAGGTAGTTGCGCTCCTGAAACAGGGTGGTAAAAGTATTGATGAACTCCGTAATCGGCTTCTCTTCATTGTATTGCGACACGTAGCGCCCGCCTTCTATGAAAAACTCCTTACGCTGGCTCGCTTCTCCAAAGTTGTAAAAAACGCGGCCTTTTCCCGTGAATTTCTCTCTGGCAAAGGCATAGCGCGGCGTCGCCGTAAGGCCAAACTGGCGTTTTTCTTTTTGATGCAGGTACTTGAGGTCCACGCTGAGGTTGAAGCCTTCCACCGGGTTAAAAAACAAGCGCTGGATGGGCGCGCTGAAGGAAAACCGCGAATGTTTGCTGAGTTTATAGCTGTCGCCTGTGAACAGGGCGCCAAAAAAATCAAACCCTCCGCCTTTTTTCTTTTTGCCATCTTTGCCCACCGACGAGATACTGTCTTGTTGCGCTTTTTCGGCTTCTACTGTGGCAATGCTGTCTCCGCGCACATATCCGCGCACTTCGTAAGGGGTGAGCGGCACCGGGCGGATTTCATTCCAATAGGCCGTATCGCGTTTGGAAGCCATCGAATCTATTTCAAAGGAAGTATTCGACTCCACGATCGGCTCTTCGTCTTTTGCTTTTTGCTCTTTGACCTCTTCCTTTTCGTATTCTTTCATCAGCTTGCGCAAATCCTTACGGGTCAGCTCCTTACCTTGCGACAACTGAGTCTCCAGGTCAGACAATTTTGCCTTGTCTTTTTGTTTGTTTTTCGAGATTTCCGCTGCAAGTTCCTTGTCAATTTTTTCATCCACAATTTTGAAATCGTTGGGCAGGTCGGGGTTGAGTTTCACTTTGTAATCGCTGATGGTAGACAGGTATTTGTATTCAAAATCAAAACCCAGAATGCTGCCATTCACATCAATGCGGTGGCTGACCGGCATCCAGGCTTTTTCCTGCACGGGTGCATACACCTGATCCACCTGAAACACGATGCCCAATTTATACGATTTCAGCGACAAGCTGTGGATGCTCCATTCGTCTTCGATGATGTAAATATACCCTTCGAAGACGTTGTCGCCCCGGCTGCGCGGCGTCACTTTGATGCGGTTAACACCCACGCCCCGCTCGGTGAAATAGCCCTCTAACTTGAAGCGGTAGTACCCGAATGCTTTGATGGACAAGGGGGAAATGGCTTCCGCAACTTCCGGCTGGTAAAAACTGGCAAAAATGAATCCGTTCGGGCTGGTGGAGTTGTCGTCCCCGTGCTTGTAAACGGAGATGACTTTTTCCTTGAAGGTATTCGGGCGCTTGTATTCAATGAGGCTCACCGACTCGGAAGTAAACGCCACGGTAGAGTCAATGCCTTCTTTGGCAATGGTTTTACGCAGGAAAAACGGCGAATCTTTCAACCGGCCAGAGCCTTTGATGTACACCTTCGCTGAATAACTGTCTACCTGCTGGCGGTGGTAATCCGCTTTGGCAATGGCTTTGCGCATCACGGTATAAGCAGGATCCTCCCGGCCTTCCAGGACTTCCACCGTTTTTAATTGCAGCACCTGTTCAACGAGTTCTACGTTTAATTCTTTGAACAAAGCGCCAATAGATACCTTTTCTACATGGGCTTTATACCCTAAGTACTGAAAAATCAAGGTATAATCCCCCGGTTCCAGCCGGATTTCATAGCGGCCATCTATATTGGCGGTGGCGCCGGTCCCCGTTTCCTGCACAAAAATGGTCGCAAATTCCAGCGATTCTCCGCGCTGGTTTTTAATGATTCCCCTGACACCGCCTGCAAAAGCAACCGGGGCATAAGCAAGCAAAAGGCACAAAAAGAGCAGCCTGGAATTCAACATGTGTGTGGTGTTTTTTTTATGTAATGAAAACAGGAACTTTGGGGAAGCGAGGTTTAGACCAAATGCACCTTTTTAAAACTGAAATGCATCATCCTGTTAATAGAGCTCCAAGTAACGCAGCAAGATGGCAACACTAAAAATAATAGCGATAAAAGTACCGGGTTTTTCGTTCAATGGGAAAAAACCGGTACATTTCACGAACCAATCAACACAACACCATGGCATTTTTCAATTTTTTCAGAACGCCCAAACCAATGCGGTTTGAATACAAACCCAAATACTGGGATCCGGAAAAAGAGGAACTCGAAAAATTCAAAGCGCGGCTTGAATCTGACCAGTCCGGGGACGTGGAAGTAGCTAAAGCCCGCATTTCTGAAGCCTTTGCACGCGGCGGCAACAAAAAGCTTTTCGCCGCAGAACGCCGTAAGAAGTCGCGCCAGAGCAACTTTATCCGTTTCGCCATAATTCTTTTGATGGCATTGATGGCTTATCTGGCACTCACCGTATATTTGCCGCGGACCGGGCTTTATTTTGAATAACTTTGCTGCAACCACCATGCTATTATTGGTGTTATTTAGTGTCTTAGTCCATTAAACAAAAAGAACAGTCTCATCCTGGCTGGAATGAACCACCGGGATCCGAAAAAGACACACGCATGACAGATGTCATCCAACTGTTGCCTGACGCCATTGCTAACCAGATTGCCGCCGGAGAAGTCATCCAGCGCCCGGCTTCGGTGGTTAAGGAATTGATGGAGAATGCTATAGACGCCGGGGGAACGAATATCCGGCTCATTG
>JBJXFD010000596.1:0-19659 GCA_046153985.1 Saprospiraceae bacterium | reverse complement strand
GCAAGGATCGAAAAATGAAGCGCTGGTCGGGAATGGCCAAAGCTTTTACCCGAATCGGCAGAGAAATTGCCATGGCTGTAAAAGAAGGTGGCGGCGACCCGAATTACAATGCCCGACTGCGCATGGCCATTCAGAACGCGAAGGCGGCCAACATGCCTAAAACCAACGTGGAAAACGCCATCAAAAAAGCAACATCGAAAGATGCGGAAGATTACGACGAGGTACTTTATGAAGGCTACGCGCCACACGGCATTGCGCTGATGGTAGAAACCGCTACCAACAACATCAACCGTACGGTTGCCAACGTGCGCCATGTTTTTACCAAATACGGCGGCAGCCTTGGCACTTCAGGCTCTGTGGAGTTCATGTTTCATCACCGGGGCGTCATCAAAATCAAGGCAGAAGGGGTCAACCTCGAAGACCTGGAATTGGAATTGATAGATTTCGGGTTGGAGGAAATCCAGGAAGACGAAGATGGCCTGTTGGCTTTGTACACAAATTTTGGTAACTTTGGCTCCTTGCAAAAGGCATTGGAAGAACGCAACATTGAAGTGGAAAACGCCGAAGCCATCCGGATTCCCGTTCATGCCAAAAAATTGGACGATGCGCAGGCTGAAGACGTAATCCGTTTGATTGAAAAGATGGAAGAGGACGACGATGTGCTCAACGTGTTCCACAATATGGACATGAGCGAATAATTTTTTTACCATAACTTATAACGTGCTATGGAGCTGACAATTTATCAGGTAGACGCGTTTACAGATCGCCTGTTTAGTGGCAACCCTGCCGCTATCTGTATGCTTCAGGAGTGGTTGCCAGATACGTTATTGCTTTCCATTGCACAGGAAAATAACCTTTCAGAGACAGCCTATATTGTGCCGGAATCGGACGGTTACCGACTTCGGTGGTTTACGCCAACCACCGAAGTCACCCTTTGCGGGCATGCCACTTTAGCCGCAGCACACGTTTTGTACAACCACCTTGGTTATGAGGCGGACAAGGTCATTTTTCATACCCTTAGTGGCGCCCTCACGGTGAAACGCACCGCTGATGGCTATATGATGAATTTTCCGACGGATACACTCCGGCAAGTTTCAGCGCCATTGGCCCTGATTGTTGCCCTGGGAATTACGCCGTCCAAAGTATTTCTTGGCCGGGAAGATTATCTAGCTGTGCTGGAAAACCGTCCGCAGGTAGCCGGACTTCACCCTGATTTCGCAGCCTTGCGCCGCCTTCAGGGGCGCGGCGTCATTGTCACAGCGCCTTGCGACGATTGTAGCGCCGATTTTGTCTCGCGTTGTTTTTATCCCAACGCCGGCATTGACGAAGACCCCGTGACCGGCTCCGCCCACACCACAATGGCGCCCTATTGGGCCGAACGCTTAGGCAAAGCAGAGCTCTTTGCACGCCAGATTTCCCGCCGGGGGGGCACGTTGAAATGCAGGCTGCTGGACGACCGGGTCGAACTCATTGGTCATGCCATTACTTATATGACGGGGACCGCTCATATCGCCAATATTGATTAGTTTGTGCCTGTCGCCAACTTAGCGAACGATAACCACGCAGTGGTTGAAGGTGAATAGCCCCCGATGCAATCGGGGGTAGGGTGCATAAACGCAATGTAACGGGCAACCCCGAATGGGGTTGAATGTTAATACGCCACATTCCCTTGTCAATATTCAACCCCATTCGGGGTTGGTTCACCTTACCACTTCCACTTTTCCCCCGATTGCATCGGGGGCTATTCACATTTGACCCTTGCAGGGTCGTTCACGTCGTACGTTGACGACAGCTATCGGACTATAAAGACAGAACTATATCGCCGGTTGTGGCAATTGAGCAAACTGCAACATCCGCCTTCGGAGCAGGGTGAAACCAAGGGCCGCTGTGATGCAACAAACCATCAGCACATTCCATAGGGTTGAGTAGCCAAAATCTTCTGCTATTTTCAAACCAATAACTGGCGCAAGCACATGGGCAGCAGAAAACGCCATGGAGTACAATGCCATGTACTGCCCCCTGTTTTGCGGGCGAGAGCGCGACACGGCAAACGAATTGGTGAATGGCATGTTCAGTATTTCTCCGAAGGTGATGATGACCATCGCCCCCACCGCTAAGGGCATGACGTGCGGAAAAAAATTGAACACCCAAAACGACAACCCGATGAGCAGAGTTCCCACCGCAATAATTCGCAGCGGTGGAAGCTTTGATTCCAAAGAATACACAATGGGCATTTCCAGCGCGGCAATCAACAAGCCGTTGAGCGCAAGCAACCAGCCGATTTGCGTTTCATCCAAACGGAAATCTTCCTTTAAAAACACAGGCAAAGTTGAAAACAACTGCATGAATGTAAAGGCTCCCAACGCAGTGATGACAATAAAACATAGGAAGAATTTGTCTTGGTAAGCAGAACTCGATTGTGTCCCGGCTAATTGAACCGTTTCATCGTGGGGCGCCTCCTTTTTCTCTACCAGAAAAATGCGCAGTAAAATGGCCGCAGCGATGCAGGTCAGGCCGTCTACCCAAAAAAGCCAGGCATACCCTTTCGTACCTGCGAGAATCCCCCCGACTGCCGGACCTACCGCAAAACCAAGGTTGACCGCCAAGCGCAACAATGAAAAAGAGCGGGTTCGGTTGGCGGAATTGCTGTAAAAAGAAGCCGCTGAAATGTTGGCCGGGCGGAACGCGTCGGCAACCATACTCAACACGAAAACTGCTACGCACAGCAACTCAAATTGCCGGATTTGCGCCAACGAAATGAACAAAAGACCACTTACAAACAGCGTCCAGAACATAACCCGGTAATAGCCGATGCGGTCAGACAGATAGCCGCCAATGTAGGTGCCAATTATTGAGCCCATCCCGAAACATCCCATGACAACGCCCGCCCTGCCTTTGCTGAAATCAAGTTCCTGAGTGAGGTAAACCGTTAAAAAAGGCAGCACCATGGTGCCACTTCGGTTGATGAAGGAGACAAACGCCAGCAGCCAGATGTCTTTGGACAGGCCACTGAAGGAATTTCGGTAGAGGGTGAAAAGGTTTTGTAGCAGCGCCATTTCGGGTGATTATTTTGCGAAACAAACAGCGCAACCCATGTGGAAAGTTTCGTTTGTAAAGCTTTACTTTTGAAATCCTGCCGGAACTGCTGCAAAAGACGAAAACACTTCCTTCGGCATTTTTTTCCAGACCGCAATATCGGCTAATTTCCCGCGCTTTCCCCGTTCGCCGGACAGCAATATTTTGCCATAGCGTTTGTAATTGTCCCAGGTATTGGTAATGCGGGGTTCTGCATTTTCATATTAGGTTCACTTCCGGTGTCAGCGCAATCCCAAATTTCGCTTCCACTGAAGCGATAATGGCCCGGGCAAGATCAAGAATCTCCCGACCGCTTGCCTGTCCGTAATTGACCAAAACGAGCGCTTGTTTTTCATAACACCCCGCATCGCCGGAGCGTTTGCCTTTCCAGCCACATTGCTCAATGAGCCAGCCGGCAGGAATTTTTTGCCGGCCTTCACCTGTGGAATAATGAGGAATATTGGGGAACGTCTGGTGCAAACTGGAAAATTGTGTGGCATCTACTTCGGGATTTTTAAAGAAGCTGCCTGCGTTGCCCAATTGTGCCGGATCGGGTAGTTTGGACGTGCGGATACGGATCACGGCTTCGCTGATGGAAGTTATATCGGGCTCAGCCACGGCCATTTCGGCCAGTGTTTCCTGAATGGCGCCGTAGGTTGTGTGGAGTCGGTGTTGCGTTTTGGTAAGGCGGAAAGCCACTTTCAGAATGCAGTATTGGCCTTTCAATTCCTGTTTGAACACACTGTCGCGGTAGCCAAACCGGCAATCTTCAGCCAGGAAGGTTCTGATTTTTCCAGTGGAAAGCTCCAGGGCTTCTAAGTATTCGAATACGTCCTTGATTTCCACGCCATAAGCGCCGATGTTCTGGATGGGCGCCGCGCCAACCGTGCCCGGAATCAGGGAGAGGTTTTCGATGCCCCCGTACCCCTTTGCCACGCACCACTGCACGAAGGGATGCCAAACTGCGCCCCCGCCTGCCGAAACGATGATCGAATCAGCTGTTTCAGATTCGACCTGAATTCCGGTAATTTCATTTTTTGCAACCAAACCGGGAACATCCCGGGTGAGCAGCAGGTTGCTTCCGCCGCCGAGTATAAAGGCCACCGGGAGCTTTTGCGACAAGATTTCGCGCAAAGCGTCCACACTGTTGAAAGCGGCAAACCATTGCGCTTTGGCTTCGACGCCAAACGTATTGTATGCCCGCAAGGACTGGTTTTCTAAGATCCGAACTGCGCCCACGTTAATCCCATATCTGTCTGCCCGAACGATGAATCATGGTAGAACTTGCTTGTTGGGTCCCCATCAGAACCATATCCTGGATGTTGACGTACTCCGGACGGGAAGCCATAAAAAAGATCGCATCGGCTACATCGCTGGCGGCAAGCGGCTTAAAATCTTCGTAGATTTTTGCCCGGTTTTCATCGCCGTCGAAGCGAACCAAAGCAAATTCCGTCTCATCCACATGGCCCGGGCTAACCTGGCTCACGCGAATGTTATGGGTATAGAGGTCGTAGCGAATGCCTTTGGTGAGGGCATAAACGGCGGCCTTGGTCGCAGAATACACATTGCCATTGGGGTACATTTCATTGCCGGCATTGGAACCAACATTGATGATGTGACCGCTGCCCCGGGCTACCATGAGCGGCGATACCATGCGCGTAAGGTAGAGCAAGCCTTTGATGTTGGTGTCAATCATTTCTTCCCAATGCGCCAAATCGCCTTCGTGGATGCTGCTGAATCCCTTGGCTTTTCCGGCATTGTTGATGAGGATATCAATGTCTCTCCAAACACCCTGAAGGCTGTCAATGGCTGCTTTGGTCGCACCGGCGTCCTGCACATCGAAGGCCAGGATTTCAACTTTGACCCCGTATTCGTCCTGCAAATGAGCCTGGACTTCCCGCAACCTTTCGATGCGGCGGCCAGTGAGGATGAGGCGGTAGCCATTTTGGGCAAAAACCACAGCGGTTGCTTTGCCAATGCCCGAAGTAGCGCCGGAAATCAACACCGTTTTATCTGCCTTGATCGGCATGGCCGGGGTAATTTCTTCGGGTTCCACCTGAGCAGCAGCTGCCTGCGCTTCCAATTCCTGTTGTTCCCGTTCTTCCAATAAAGCCTCCAAGCGGGCGATATTGGCTTTGAGCGCTTCTAAAGCGTCTTTTTCGAAGGAGCCGTGGCGTTCCACCTCTTCCGGTTTTTGATAAAAGAAAGCCTGGTCGTTTTGTTCCGTCTTCAGTTCCGGGTTGTTTTCTGCCGCTTTGAGGTAGGCTTCATGCGCTTCTTTTTTCTTATCCTGCGCATAATATAAAAGCGCCAGATCGTACCAGGCGAATGGGTGATCCGCCTGAATGGCCAGCGTCTTTTTGAAATAGCGCGCAGCTTTATCCGGCTCATTCAATACTTCTGCCTGAAGCAACGCGTATTGATAGGCGGCCTCGGCATTTTCCGGGTCTTTTTTGAATGCTTTTTTAAATGCCCGGGCGGTCGCTTCGGGTTCTTCCGAAAAATGCTGCAACAATAAATTGCCTAAGCGTTCGTAAACCTGCGGATAATCGGGGTTGACTGCAGCAACCTTTTCGTAATGGGTTCTTGCTGTAGCAAAATCGCCTTCTCCTTCTGCAATTTCAGCCGCTAAGAAGTTGGCGTCTTCATTTTCGGGGTCTGCCTGCAGCAAAATCTCCAATTGTTCTTTGGCGCCTTCCGGGTTGTCACCTTTTTGCGACAGCATCAGGGCATAATGATAGCGCAGCAATCCCAGCGATGGATGCATGTCCACGGCTTCTGCCAGCAGCGTTATGCCTTCTCCAACCTGACCTTCATCCGCTAAGCTCCAGGCATTCTGGAACAGTTGGATCAGCGCTTCATCTGAAAGGCCTGAACCGGCTAAAGGGGGTTCTGCTGCTTCAGCAGCCGGAGTTTCCACAGCTTCGGGGATTGTTTCTTGCACCGTAATTATTGCTTCGATTGCTTCTTCCGGTTGCGCTGGCGCCATAGCGGGTTCCTGGTCTGGAACCGCAAGGGTTTCCGATTCTTCGGGTGCTTGTTCGGGCACAACTGAAGGTGTTTCTTGTTCCGACGCATCTTCGGACTCGGGCTGTTCAACCGGCGCCGAAAGGTCGAGTTGACTAATCCCCGGAATATCACTCAGGTTTACTTCCAGGTCAAAGTGGTCGGCCTCTATGGTTTCTTTAGCGGCTTCAGGAGCTGCTTTTGGTTCGTGGCTGATCATGTCCTGTTCCGGGGCTACAGCGGCCCGTTCGCGGCGGAATCGTTCCCATCCGGTGCGATCCTGCATGAAGTTGAAAAACGCTTCGTAGTCATTGGCCGCAAATGCCGCGTATTCGAGGTGTTCAATCCCCCGGAGCGAGCGCAGGTATTCCCCGACGTCGCTCGAAATATCGCGCATCGAACTCAGGTGGGCGTTAAAAGCCGTTTCGTCGAGGTCGTGCAAATGGCGCTTTTGACGGCGCAAATCTAAGTATTGATCCTGCCAGTAGTTGATGTATTGAATGATGTCGCTCACGCGGTCAAACCGGGTGGATATGTTGGTGATTTCGCCGCTTTGTTCATCCCGGCTTCTGCCATCGGAAACCACGGGAAGCAGTTGGCTGCGCTTGTTGTTCAAAAATTGCAGACCCTGCGCCATGCATTGGGGTGACTTCAAAAAATTATCGGTCACTAAGAGGATGATTGGCCCGTTGAAAAACTGGAGTTGTTCGGCTAATGATTTTTCTTTGGTTCCATAAAAATGCTCAAAATGGCCTGTATAACCGCTTAAATGCTGCTCAATGCTTTCGGCAAGGGCAACGTTGTCAATGTTATAGGCTAAAGCAATACTTTTGGTGCTCATGTTTTATTGTTTGTTTGAATGCGCTTCGGCGAGTAAGTTGGATATAAAAGATTGAAAATCGGTCTTAAATGCTTCGTATTGACTGGTTGCCGGTCCGGAAAAACCGGTGTGGATGCGGCGTACCTGATCGTTTCGGTCAATATAAATCGTTGTAGGGTAGGAGAGGACCTGATTCAGCATGGGCAAAGCCAAAGCAGCTTTTTCCTTGTTGGAGGACCCCGCATGCAGTACTTCGTAGGGGATGCTTAGTCTGTTTTTGTAGGTGCGGATGGCGTTCATGGCCTTAGAGGGGTCGTCATAGCGCTCAAACGCAAGGCCAATGACCACCAGATCCGGGTTCGGGTTTTCTTTCAGGTAGTTCAGCAAAAAACGCGTCTCGTCCATACAGTTGGGGCACCAGGTGCCCATGAGCTGTATGATTTTGACTTTATTGCGGTAAGCTGGATCGTCTAATGAAATGGTTTTTCCTTCCGGATTTTTGAAAGCAAAGCTGAATTTTTCATAACCCGGTTTAAGGAAAGTCAACTGATCGGGGTTGGCCAACTGAAAATCCGGGTTTCGCTTCGCTTCCCAAAGGGTTTTGTAGTGTGTGCCCGACCGGAAAGAGCCAATCAAAGTGCCATCTTCCAGGATTTTTGCTTCGTAAAGGAAAGCATGGGAACCGTCGAAGCACGAGAGGTAGGCTTTATTGGCCTGCACGGTACCTTCCAGAAAGCGATGGTCGCCGGTTTCGGTCATAAAGGTACCGGTCAGGTAGTTGCCTTTTTGCTTAAACTCGCCAATTGCTTTGTACGGGTGATCCGTTTCAGTTTCTAAAGTCACCTCCCATTTACCGCTAAGGTCGGCTGCCGGTGGTTTTTGGAGCGTTGTAAAGCGGTGGCCCTGGCCGTGTTTGGCTAAGAATGGAATCCGGTAGTCTTTTTTGGAGGCGACCACCCATTCTCCCTGCATGACATTGCCTTCGCTGTACACACGGATGTAGGAGTCGTACTCCGGAAACCGGATGAGGATGGTGTCGCGGGCCGAGCGTTTTTCGCGGCCCATGCTGATGTCGTCTACCTTGATCCGTTCCTCCCCGTTGATGATTTCGAGGTAGAAGGTCTGATCAGGGTTATATTTGACTTCGAAGGTAAAGGGAAGTTCACCCTGGGTGACTTCCTCAAACTTCAGGTTCAGCTTTTCCGGCAAGGGTTCGCCACGCGGGTTGGGCGTGATGAACTCCGGATCGAGTTTGAGAACCGCACGCCAGATGCCGGGGGCGATACCCGGGAACGGGTGATCGGCCACCAAACAGCTATTAAGAACGAGAATAAGAAGTGCAAGAATCGGTGTAATGGATTTCATATTGCTTTTAATCCGACTTTTCGCCTACAAACTGCTGTTCTTTGTATTTGAAAAGAATATTAAACGTTGTCAGGCTGCCGTATATGCGCGTGATGTATTGCTGAAGGTTAATTTTTTCTTCATCGCTCAAGGCGTTGTTGGCATTGATGCGTTGTTCCATCACCCGGACGCGGTCTCTTACCATAACGATTTTATGGAAAAAAGTTTCAATAGGTACTTCTTTTTCTTTTAGAGCGGGGTCGTCCGGGCGCAAAATCATCTTTCCGTTTTTCCACTTATCGTTCAGCGGAACTTCTTCGCTGATGTCGGAAAAGGCTCGCAAAACTTTGATCAGGGATTTTTCCGCTTCGGAAAAAGAAATCGCTTCATCTGGCGCAATCGCCTCGATGATTTCCCATTTGTCGTATTCTTTCCCGACCTGTTTGATGCCGTACAGCATAAAACAAACTTCGTAAGCGGCCCGATGCAGCCGGATAACGACGCCATCGCCATAAGCGGGGTGACGCACTCTGGATCCAATGCCTAATGATGAAACTGACATATTGTGTTGAAGTTTTTAATTTTCTGGTTCTGCGGGCACATTCAGTTCTCCTTCTGTGCTGGCGACAACGGCCGATACGGTAATATCGCTCGTGACATTTACCACGGTTCTGCACATATCCAAAATCCGGTCTACCGGAATGATGATGGCTATCCACGCCGGGTTTAGTCCTACGGCCTGAAGCACAACAATCAACATGACCAATCCTGCGCTTGGGATGGCGGCTGTGCCGATAGAAGCCAGTGCCGCCGTGAGCAGAATGATCATTTGTTGGGCAAAACTCAGGTCAACCAAATGGATCTGTGCCAGAAATATGGTTGCTACCGCCTGGTACAAACTGGTGCCGTCCATGTTCACCGTAGCGCCAATGGGCAGCACAAAATTGGTCACGCTTTGAGAAACCCCAAGGTTATCACGGGTGCACTCCATGGTCACCGGCAGCGTTGCAGCGCTGGAACTGGTCGAAAATGCCAGAAACTGCGCCGGACTAATGCGCCGGAAAAAACTGCTATACGATATTTTGCGCACTAAGGTTACGATCATCGTGGGATAAACGATAAACAACATGATGGCCAGTCCGGATAAAACGGTCAGTGAATAACTGAGCAGGCCTTTAAAAATTTCAATGACCTCTGCTGTTGTACTGGCCATCTGGGCAATGATGCCGGCCATCAGGGCAAAAACGAAAAAGGGCGTCGCTTTCATCACCCAATCCACCATTTTTATAAAAACTTCGCTGGCGCCATTCACGAGGTCTATGACGGGCTTTGCAGTGGCAGTGGGCAGCGTGACCAATACGATGCCGAAGAAAAGCGCAAAAAAGATGACCTGCAACATTTTTTTCGTGTCTGACATGGCTACGAAGATGTTGTCCGGTACAAACTCAACCAGGAATTGCAACGGACTCGCCGTTTTGAATTCCTGGGCGGCTTGCAGGCGCTGTTCGAGGCTGGCATTGCCCTGCTCTTTTTGCATGTCTGCCGTTGCGGCACTCACTAAGTCAGCATATTGAGGATCGGTCAGGTAGCTTTTTCCGTCGGTTACCTTTGTGCCCTCTGCACTTTGAGCCCACAACTCGTATTTGATCCGGTTCTTGACCCGCTGTTCTTGCGCAACGTAACTGCCGGGTTGAAAAACATTGGTTAGAATGATACCGATACTTACCGCTCCAAACGTTGTGACGAGGTACAAGGCCAGCGTTTTGACGCCTACGCGCCCGAGCTTGGTTAAGTCCGGCAAACTGGCCACCCCCGAAATGATGGAAAACAAGACCAACGGAACGGCAATGAACTTGAGCAAACGAATAAAAATCTCCCCAAAAGGATTGATCCAGTTTTTGGTAAATTCAGTCCAGCCCAAAGCCGTGGACAGAAAAGAGTATCCGATACCCAGGATCAGGGCAATGATGATTTTCCAGTGTAATGCTAATTTTTTCCCTTTCATCCCAGTTGGCTTGAAGGCTGTGGAAGCTTGTTTGTAAGAATGGTCGCCAAAATAGGGAAATTCCTGAAAATCGGAGCACTTCCCTGGCGTCCTTGTTAGCGATTGTTTCCCGCAAAGAGCGCAAAGGTTCCGCTAAGGCCGCAAAGCGTGATGTCCTCTGGCTTAGCGCACTTTGCGGAACCTTTGCGCCCTCTGCGGGGAATTTTAGGCGTAAGGTCGCAAAGAGACGGTTCATGGATGTCAAGACAAACGATGATAATCTTTACTCATCCAAAATTTTCTTTCTATAAAAAACAAAAACAAAAAGTATACCTGTGGGCAAAAAAAAAATGCACCACGCACACCAAAATCATATTAACCAACATCTGACCTATTATAGACAAAGGCCACGTCACACCAGCAATTTCATTCATCCTCAAAATGTTATAACCATGACTACGAGCATCACTTGCTTCGGGTACAGCCCGTGTTTTGGGTTGATCGAACCCGTCTTGACTTTCGGACAGTTCTGCTGGATTGTATTGGCCATCGGTATCGGAGTGTTCGTGCTTCCCCAGGTTTTGAAAAGTCGCCTGGGCCGTTTGAATAACCGTCCGTGGTTGGAAGCAATTCGATTCCGGGGGGCTTTTCTGAACCTGGGCCTGACCATTTCTCTGGGGATTTCCATGCTTGCGTTCAGCATTGTTCAACCGGAGATGTCGGGCGGGAGCCTCATTCTTGAGCCTAATGAACCAGATTATATCGAACCGGAAATCCCAAGATCGGATTTTAAAAAGCCCTTGCCGCCACCCCCGCCGCCCCCGCAGAAACTGGCGATCACCGAAGATGTGGTTGAGCCGCCGGTTTTTGAAGACAAAAGCATAGATGCAACGTCCTCCGTTGAACGTCCGGTAGACATAGATATTCCGCCCCCCCCACCTCCTCCGCCCCCACCAGATATAGAAATATCGCACGAGCCCCCTTTCCGGGCAGTGGAACAAATGCCCCGTTTCCCAGGCTGTGAGGACATGGCAGGCAGCCAATCAGAAAAATACGAATGCGCTACACAGAAGCTGCTTGAGTTTGTGTACAAAAACATCAAATATCCTGCACTTGCCCGGGAGAACGGCATATCCGGCACCGTTGTCGTTTCTTTTGTAGTGGAAAAAGACGGAAAACTCAGTGGGTTGGAACTCGCCAAAGATATTGGCGGCGGCTGTGGTACAGAAGCGCTGCGTGTCGTGAACCTAATGACCGAAAAAGGCTTGACCTGGACTGCCGGCAAACAAAGAGGACGCCCGGTGCGGGTGCAGTTTAATTTGCCGGTGAAGTATCGGTTGGATTAAGAGCTTGTTCGGATAACGAATCCCATTCACCCTCAAAATGTAATAACCATGAAGACTACAAGCACAGTATGTTTAGGATTTAGCGCCCGCTTTAGGTTAATAAAACCAGCATTAGGGTTACTTTTTTTTGGTGGGATTGCGGCGTTTGCATTTGGCATTGGCAAGCAGGAATCAGACCCGGGAACAACAACCAACTTACCTGAAACAATAGACTGGATTGATCCAGAATTCCAAAAAACCAACGCCGTGTTCAGGGTGGCAGAACAAATGCCCAGCTTTCCGGGGTGCGAAGACCTGGCTGGCAGCGAAATAGAAAAACACCATTGCTCAGTGCAGAAACTGCTCGATTTCGTTTACAAAAATCTCAGATACCCCGCGCTTGCGCGAAAAAACGGCATTTCCGGAACGGTAGTGGTTTCTTTTATTGTAGAAAAAAGCGGAAAGCTAACCAGCATGGAAATCCTGCGTGACATTGGCGGCGGTTGTGGTGCGGAAGCATTGCGTGTCGTGGACCTCATGAACGAAAGAGGGCTGGCATGGAACCCGGGGACACAAGGAGGGCGCCCGGTGCGGGTTCAGTTTGCTTTGCCTGTGAAGTATAAGCTAAATTAGTGTGGTTAGTGAGGGTGTCACTTTAAGTGACGCCCTCACTTGCTAGTGGCTTTGAAAATTTTAATGCTGTTTAACAAGAATGAACGCAACAATAATAGGCATCGCCTGCCGTGTTTAAATTTTGTGTGTATGAGGCTTCTGCTTCATTATAACAGTATTGAGGTCTAAGAAAAGCGCCATGACATCTATCTAAGTCCGATTCATATTACAAGGTAGCCCCATCTAAAGCTACTGCCCAGGAGTCATAGCAAGTAGCAGCGTATACACTGAAATAGAAAATGGCCGATAAAGCAGCAGTTGCCAGTATTTTTTTTATAAATGTTTTGTTTTTATTAATTTGAAATAATTCTTTGCCCGATTTCATGAATCTCTTTTTTTCCTCTAAGTTCATAATAATAAACCAGAACTTTTTGCCATTCTTCATCAGTTAAATGCTGGTTCTTGAATTTTGCACGGACCTTTTTGCTGCTTGAAAAAACAGCACAATAGGTTTCTTTCCAAATTAATCCGCCCCGGATAACTGCCAGTTCATCATCCGGAAACGTGCAATGGCTTTCCAGATTTGGATATTTTTGCATTAGTTTTGTAAGCGCACCCCTGTCCCATGACCCGGCTGCAACATGGTAAGAAGCCTCATTAACAAACTGCTTGTACTCGATATAAGCTTCATCTTCAGCAATGCATTTCAAAAGATGCTCCCGATCGCTTTCATTTTCAGCAACTTCCTGGCAGAAAGCCGGTAAGACAGCAGAAAGACAGCTTAAGATCGTCAAGATTACTTTTACTTTTTTCATAATCTTCAGTTTGAAATATTTTAAGAGCTTGTTTAAATTTCCATGATCGAGCCCTAATAATCTTGCATAACTACAAACGAACTTTTAAAACCAGGAGTTGGAATGTTTTCATGTTCGGCAACTAATTTTAGCCATCCCAAAATTTGTGCTTTGCCAAAATGCGGGATGACTAAAATTTGCGATTTTCTGATGAGATCAGCCTATTTGTTAGGTTCCGTAATGTACATTTTGCAATTATCGCTTTCACAGCCACATTGTACTTTCCCAGTAGAGGCATGCCATTCTTCAACACACTTATCCGTACTGCCTGGAGTACAATGTCCTCTACAGTCAATCTCCCACGTCGGACCTACCGAGGAAAATGAGTTGTCATTATTTTGGATGTACTCAAGTAAATAGGTTTTTGTAAGAGCCTCTTCGTTATTATTTTTGTAGGTGTAAGTTATGATTTCAGTAAGATTTTCAACATCCACTGTTAAGGAAATATGATCTATTATTGTCCCCTCAGGCGTACTTGTTTTAAAAAAAGTGGTAGTCTTTGCTAAGGATTGCTGAATACCTCCACCCATCGTTGAGCTATAGTTCGAAAGAAACATGGAGCATCCTGTTTCGCATACGCACTTTACAATATCGTTAATCACATCATGAATCATACCGCATTGATCGCCTCCGCCTGAAGGATTTCCACAATTCCCTCTACAGCGTATCTGTATTGTAGTAGAACTCACTGAGCGAAAATCTAAGGGTTCTGTAATCTGTATGGATTTCTCCATAACTAACTCCTCAGACTTAGTACAAGAAAAGGCGAATAGAAGCATAAATGCTCCTGCTAAAACCACTAATACGATTTTTGAATCTTTCATTTTTGAATCATTTTGGTTAACTAAAAAATAGAAATGTCGCTAAATAATCTCAATAGCGGCAAAACAAAGGTACTTACCGTTAAAATATTATTTTGGTGCAAAATGTAGCAAAGTGGTGCAACTACTTTACCTGCTCCTGTTCTTTATCAAATAATTCCTTTTTTGAAGAGCCGAATTCCTGAAAAATTAATTCTTGTTCCTTAGGAGACAGCAAACCATTGGTGAGGCGAATGCCCGCCTTTTTTAACCAACGGTTCAACGTCCAGCGGCTTATGCTTAATTCATCCGCAAGTTCTTGTCGAGATTTGGCTTTTTTTAATTTTTCCATCAGATCAATTTTTTGGTACAAAAAATTATTTAGAGCACATAAATAGCTGCAACATATCCAAATGCCTCCTTAGAAGCACCCTCGGATAGTTACTTATTGGCAAACATAATTTTGCCTACTGATTATGTGTTTGTTCTGATGTGTTTACCGGTGAGGAAGAGCCAGTAGGAGTGCTTGAGTGGCCACTCAAGCTTTTCCGCCAGTATGATTTTAGCAATGCTAAATATTCTACAATAATAAGCGAATTTTTTTTTTTTTTTCAAAACATTTTCACTTTTTTAACACTTTTTGCACGGGTGTTGCCCCAAAAAACCGATTTGGCAAATTTTCCGTTTTTTCTGTTCCAGAAAGTTACGGAAATCCCACCTGCCTTTTGGAAAAAAATGACGAAATCCCGGTTTGAGTGTGTGAAACCCGGGTTTGACTGAGTAAAGCATTTGAAAAGGCGGCCCAATTGGTACTCATTAGTCCGGGCTTTTAACAATTTTTCCACCCTGGCGCCGCCCCGTTTCGTCCGATGCTTCCCAATAATAAACCCCGGCGACAAGATTTGCAATTTCGACATCATTAGAGCCAGGGTTGAGCATTTGTTGCCGAATCGGCTGACCCAAGTGATTGTAAAGGGTGAAAAGCAAACGACTGCCTGGCTTATCCCACAAAACCATCAACCGATCAGTCGCCGGGTTTGGGAAAACTGAAATTTCAGGCCCGGCGCTAATCGGCTCCTTATCTGAAGAAATGATGATACTCGTATCGCAATCAAAAGGCACGAACTGAAACTCGTTTTGACCATCAAAGTAACACCTAAGCTGAAATGGGCTGTTACGTCCAACTAACCCGAAGGAGTAGGGCAAATGGAAATAATCGCTGCCAATTCCTTTAATAATTTGGAGGCCCCAATCAAGAGGATGTAAGGCAAAGGTGATATTGAGGAATTGCAGAATCGTATCACCAACAGCAGCTGAAAAGGAAGTCCCTGCCTCTATGGTGAGCATATTGGTATTATCAGCGCCATTTAACCCATTGATGGTCCAGATTTCACCAAACTCTGCTCCAAAGTCGTACAGCAACTCAAAATTGCCGGATATTTCGCTGTAAAAGAAAACAGAGTCCTGTTTCGAATAGACATAAAACGGATCCGGCAAGCCTGATGTTGCAATGCCTACGAGTTTGCGACAAAGCCGTCCCTGGAAAAATTCTTCACTTTCTACTTCCACAACCCGGGGATAAGTACTATAATCTCCCGGAATTTCGGATAAGGAGGAATACGTCCAGCGGGCGCCCACCGGCGCAAAGTCGTATTGCTGAGCAAAGGCTGACAAAGCAAGCATAAAAAGAACAACGGAGAGTAGCGTGCGCTTCATGGTTATTAGGTTAGGGTTGAATAATAATTTTCCCGGTAGCCACCGGACGGTTGTGTTCAAACAAAACGGGGAGGTACAGGCCTGGGGCCCAGCTACTTCCGTCTATATTCAATGCGGAATCGCCTTTGGGCCAGGGCAATTGTTGCCATAGCTTGCCCTGGAGGTCGTAGCAGCGCAGTTCCCAATTTTTACCCGGTTCCAACGCTTCGGGTAGTTGTACCCTGAAAGGCCCCGGTGTCGGGTTGGGTGAGATGGCGAGCAAGGGTAGATCGGGCAAACGGAATATTGGCTCAAAAGTAGAAGTGATAAATTGGTCGTAGCCGCTACACCCGGGGTCTAAGCAACCCTGGTCATCCACAACGATCAGGGCAACATTGGGGTTCCATATGCCGTCGCTGTTGAGGTCAAAAACAATGCCGGTGGCCGCAATACGACCGTCATCCAACTCGCAGAGGTCTAAAAACTCGATCAACGGCGACCAGGGGCGTTGCAGCGAATCCGTATAATGCCGCTCCCATACCACTTCCCCTGCAGGCGTCATCCTGAACAGCCAACCCCTTCCTTTGGAATCAAGGCTGCTGCCCGAATAGTATCCGCAGCCAAGGATATCCCCGTTTTGAGCAGTAATGAGCCTGCCTACGCTGCGTATGGCCACATCATTCCATTCGTGCGTCCAGCTCAGGCTGCCCGTGCTGTTGTAGCGTTTAAGGATATTGAAACTGAAGGCAATGGTCGGATCCGGCACAAAAGTATCTTTGGCCCACATGACAGCGCCCCCGCCTCCCTCAAGCGTGGTCATAACCGGATTCTGCATCAGAAACTTGGCATAGTTGACCATCCGGCTCCATATGGGGTTAGCATTGCTGTCTATTTTGTGCAAAATGGTATTGTAGAGATAGGTGCCATATTGGGGGTGGTAGTAATAACCCCGTACCTGCGAGGTCAGCAAAAAATTTCCATCTTCAGTAGGGGCAAGGTGCCCATAGCCCAAGGTGAATTGAAAGGTATCGGGAATAATCTTGTTGAAGATCACTTCTCCGAAAGCGTCGGTTTTTACGATCCGTATTTTACCGGAGATTGACAGCCAGGGGTTTCCGGACAAATCCGCTTCACCCTCAATGAGGTACAGTAAAATATCGCCTGTTGCCGTTTGGGCAAGGGCATCGCCATACAGGTGCCCGTCGGATAAATCGGGGTAGTAATTAATCCAGACAATTTCGAGGTCTTTGTTTAATTTGGCAATAAACGTCCGCATCCGCAGGGCATCGTAATCGCTCCATTCGCCGGTTATCAGGATGTGCTCGTCAGGAGTGACACATAATCCTCCCCGATCAGAAATTGCCAAATCCGTTTGCGGGCCTTGCATTTCAATTTGATTTACTATTTCGTGGGTATTGGCATCTATTTTAAAAATATCTTGAACCCTTCTACCTTGAGTATTTACATAGCCATTTATGACATAGAGATAGTTGTCAATGGCTACAATATTATCGCCTTTATCTGCCTGATATTCCTGTGCAGGATTGGGGTCAATGGATTGAATGAAAGTCTGGCATAAGGGTTTTATTGCGAGATTTAAATTAAATGCCATTATCAAAAAACAGGATTTGATTATAGTTTTCATGTTAATTTATATGAGAGGTGGGTAATGAATTCCTAAGCAGTACTTTGCTGTGGCATAGATAATGCTTCAATCCCGTTATCTGGCAATTCAGACATAAAAGTTATGTCTTTCAAATGTCAATAAGCTTGCATGACCACAAACGAACTTTTGAAACCACTAACCTTTAAACTATCTGTTCGGTCATGGGTGTAAATATACCCATCATAGCTAAATTTGACAGGGATAACCGGCCAATTTTCGAAGCATTCCATGATATATTTATCCTCTAAAAACTGGTAACCATAAAGTGCATTTGGGTCTTTTCTTTCCATCTTATATGGAATTATCGAATAGCTTACACAGCTGTAGGTTTTTCCAAGGTATTCGATGATGAAATCTACAAAACACTGATCCGGATACGTTTCACACAATGCCAAAATATGTTCTGTAGGTATAAAAGAGGTCGTTATCGGGTCGAACCCGCGAATGCAAAAACGAACCTGAAGCTCGGATATGGGGTCGTTGTAGTGGGTGTAACTAAATCCGTTTAAATAAAAATATCCGGAATTCCCACCATAACTTAAATCATAATCAACATTTACGTCATCACAAAAGGAGTGACTATTGCGATACTCCATATTGACATCCGGAAGGGAAAAAGTAGTTGAAATCTTTTCATAGGGGAGTAATGGACGGGGTTCCCAGGGCTCTGTTTCAGGATCTTTTTCATTGCATGCTCCTGCAAGGACAATAACTGTGACAGCCAGTATAATAAAAGTCGAATTTCGATTATTCATAACTCGAATTTTAAGAAAAATAAAAAAAACATTTAAACAAAGTTCCAGTTTAGGAAGGATGAGGCTACATTTTATTGAAAGGTAGCTTCATCCGCTTTATGTTTATTTCAAATTTTCCTCAATCAATTTTTCCAGATTGCCAATACTACCAAGCCCCGACGCGATCACTTCTTTATTTTTGTTAAGCAGCATCAATGTTGGAAAAGCTTTGATGTCTAACGTTCGGGAATAAGATTTTTCGATGAAATACATAGGGTAGTCAATTCCCCTTTCTTTTAATTTCCGGGCTGCCGAGGATTTATCTTCCATATCCTGACAATTGATGCCGATAACTTTAAATCCTTTAGAGCCATATTTTTCATGCAGGCTTTGCAAATACGGCAGCGCCTGTAGGCAGGGAGCGCAGGATAGGTACCAGAAGTCAATCAAAAAAAGTTGGCCTTCAATTTTTTCCAGCGTTGTGGTATCTCCAGTTGACATAATCAAGGGCGACTGAGCGAGCAAAGTTGCGAATTTTTGGTCGCGAACAGGTTCTGCAACCCGCCCTGACCTTGGCGTTACCGGGGTTGGCGGTACAAATTCAAAATCTTTTTCGTGGTAGAATTGCGGAGAAAGCACCGAATCGGGGAGTGGCGCATTGAGCTGGATTTCAGAAAGATGTACCTCAATGACCTGGCTTAGGTTCATTGTTTTGTCCATTTGGATGTCTATCATCCGTTCCGGGAACAAAGTTTGCTTGTTCAGACACAGAATTTTGTTTGCTATTTCATAAGTTTGGATATTGATTTCCAACATTTCTCCATCGCTGAATGTACTGTCGAAGCGCATGGGTTTTCCCTTGTGCAGGCTATCCGGATCTTCGGTTAGTTCGTCAAAAAACACTTGCCATCGTTTGAATTCATAAAAATCAGTAGGGGCCAAACGATAAATATTCGGCATGTGTAAGGCAAACCGGTTGGCGTTGCTCACGGAGAAAAAATCATTATTGACGAAAAAAAAGATCAGGTCAAGATCTTTTCTCCGCTCCACAATTTGCCAGTCAAAGCGGTAATTGGCTTCATTATAAAGGTGGTTCCTTCTGGCATAAACTTCAAAATAGCGGTCTTTGAACTCATCGCTACCCATGGATTTCGTGCGCATCAAGGCTTTGTATTGAAAGCTTTCGACATCGGATAGGGAGTTCTTCATGTCTCTTAGGTATTGTTCCGGGGTTTGAGCAAAAGCGCCGGAGAAGGAGAGCAGGGACAGGAGCAAAAAAATTTGTTTCATGTTAGGTGGTATTTGGTTGTGGGAATAATCCAGTATCTTTAAAAGATAAAATACCCTTTTGCTATAAAGTTACGTTGGCATCAGGCTGCTTTTGAAAAAAAATGACGAAACCCCGTTTTCACTGTGTGAAACCCGGTTTTGACTGAGTAAAGCATTTGAAAAGTACAGCTTCCTTTCGTCAAAAAACAGTCAAAGAAACACCCACATGCCCCACATCCGCCAAAAAAAGCAGAAATTTGCGCCATGAATTTGCAAAACGACTTGCTGCTCCGTGCGGCCAAAGGCGAAACCACCGAACGCCCGCCCGTCTGGCTCATGCGCCAGGCAGGCAGAATCCTGCCACAGTACCGCGCCATCCGGGAGCGCCTTTCCGATTTTAAAGAATTGGTGAAAACCCCTGAATTGGCCGCCGAAGTAACCATTCAGCCGGTGGACGAACTGGGCGTGGACGCCG
>JBJXFD010000578.1:0-16464 GCA_046153985.1 Saprospiraceae bacterium | reverse complement strand
AAGTCGCCAAACTGAGCTTCCCAAATCACCAAATGGTCGGGTGAAGCCTGCGAATAGCCGTATTCAAAACCCAGCACCGCAAATTCGGAAAGCAGGGAGTTGTAAATCATGAACTTGCCCTGCTTATCCGTGATCCCGTCTAAGCGATTGACCTGGCGAAAATCTTTTGCGTCGCGCAGGCAGGCGTGGCGGTGCGAAAAGGTGCCGCGCTTGACGTCCTGACCACTCATCCGCACGTTTTTGCCTTCAATCAGGATACTCCCGTAAGCCAGCAATTCGCCCATCGCCCAGTCGAGTTTCCCTTCATCCAGCAGTTTTTGTTTGCCTTTCAGCAGGCGGTTCACTTTCGTCAGTGGCGTAAAATCTTTCGGCATCGTCATCAGGTGCTTGACGATTTTATCAATGTCTTTTCTGGCAATGCCAGTTTCCGGCGAAGCCTCATAATCAGCTTCGGTGGTCACTTTTTTCAACTGCCGCCAGGCTTGTTCCGGCTCCTGATACTGGTAGGGTAGGGGCTTCTGCCGCACAGCATCTAAACGTGACTGGAGGTCCTGCCAGAAGGTTTTCTCCATTTCTTCGGCTAATTTGGCGTCCACATCGCCGCGTTCGATGAGTTCTTTGGAATAAATTTCCCGTGGATTGGGGTGGTTGTTGATGATGTTGTACATATCCGGCTGGGTAAACTCAGGGTCGTCGCCTTCGTTGTGGCCATGTCTGCGGTAGCACACCATATCTATAAACACATCGTTATTGAATTTTTGGCGGTATTCGATCGCCAGTTCTACGGCAAACAACACCGCTTCCGGGTCATCGCCATTGACGTGGAAAACCGGCGCCTGCACCACACTGGCCACGCTGGTACAATAGGTAGAAGAGCGCGCTTCATCGAAATCGGTGGTGAAACCGATTTGGTTGTTGATGACAAAGTGCATCGTACCGCCGGTATAATACCCCTCTAATTTGCTCATTTGCACCGTTTCGTACACAATGCCCTGTCCGGCCACCGCCGCATCGCCGTGGATGAGAATGGGCAGAATGCGGTCGTAATCGTGGCCGTAAAGCAAGTCGGCCTTGGCGCGTGCAAATCCTTCCACAACGGGGTTCACGGCCTCTAAGTGGGACGGATTGGGCGTCAGCTTGAGGTGAACCTGCTTGCCGGCAGCCGTTTCCACCTGGGAAGAAAACCCGAGGTGATACTTTACGTCGCCGTCGCCAAAGCTCATGTCTTTGGGAATATTGCCTTCAAATTCGTTGAAAATCTGCTGGTAGGTTTTGCCCATCGTGTTGGCCAGCACATTCAGGCGGCCCCGGTGCGCCATGCCGATGATGAACTCCTCAACGCCCAGTTCCGAACCTTTATTAATGATGCCGTCTAAAGCTACAATGGTTGTTTCGGCGCCTTCGATGGAAAAGCGCTTCTGGCCAATATATTTGGTGTGCAAAAACTGTTCGAACCCAACGGCGCCGTTCAGTTTTTCGAGAATGCGGCGTTTTTTCTCAACCGGAATATCGTATTGGTTGTCCGGGTGGTGGGTTTCAATTTTCGTGCGGATCCAGCGGCGCTTTTCACGATCCTCGATGTGGTGGTATTCGAAGCCGATGTTGCCGCAATAAATTTTGCGCAGGTGTGCGATGACTTCGCGCAGCGTTGCGTTTTCAATGCCGACTTCTTTGGTCGCCATAAAAACTTTGTCAAGATCAGCTTCCGTCAAACCGAAGTCCTCAATGTTGAGGTTGGCGCGGCGGTCGCGGCGTTTCCGGATGGGGTTGGTGGTAGATTCGAGGTGCGCCCGGTTCCGGTAGGCCCGGATGAGCGACAAAACCTGAATTTCTTTTTCGTTAAAGGCGACAGCCGTGGTGGCGCCATTACTGCTATGCCCATTGCTGAGGTGGGCAAAGTCGAAACCTTTAAAAAAAGTGCGCCAGCTTTCTTCCACGAGTTCGGGGTCACGCTGGTACTGTTCGTACAGCGATTCGATGAAAGCCGGGTGGGCGTTGGATATGAAAGAAAAATCCTTCATGGGTATTGGTTGTGATTTTCTGAACCTGCAAATAGTGTCTGTCTTTAAAGTCCAGACACGGACTAAATGAACGAACACTAAAATGGTGTACGTGTTTCAAAAGTGCTGCAAATATCGGTGCTTTTCCGCAAAATGCAGCCCGAATTCTGTTCCTTTCCGAACATAAACTGAACAGATTAACGCACTTTTTAGCCCGGAGTTGGATTTCAATGCTAAAAAATTTCATCCCGAAGTTTTGAAACTTGAAATAGTGTGTATATTTGCAGTCCAATTTGAAAAAGTAGATACCAATCATCAGGAATTAAAGGTCTTATGGCACATCATAAATCAGCACAGAAAAGGATTCGTCAGGACGAAAAACGTCGTGTACACAATCGTTTTTACAAAAAAACTACCCGTACAGCCATCAAAAAGCTGCGCGAGTTAGAGGATAAAGCGGACGCACAAACGTTTCTGCCCAAAGTATTGAGCATGGTGGATAAACTCGCCAAAAACAATACCTGGCACCGGAACAAGGCTTCCAACCTGAAAAGCAAACTGATGAAACACGTCGCTGCGCTCGCGTAAGCAACGTTTCACAGGCTTTGTTTTTCGGAGTGCTGTTAACACCACATGGAGTTAACAGCACTTTTTTATGCCTTGTGGTGAACTACGTATTGTTAGGATTTTTTTACCACATAGTTCACAATAGGGGTTTCACATAGGACACATAGAGGTTTAGGCTCTCAAAAGAGGACTATGTACCCTAAGTGACTTTTTCTATGTGATCTATCCCGCTTTACGGGACAAGTTGTGAAAACAACTATGTGCTCTATGTGGTAAAAAAAACTATGTGGTAAAAGAATCAGAAGTTAAACACCATCCCCAGGTTCCCCGCTTTCCCTTTCGGCGCCCCACTTTCCACCTCCGCTTTGTCGTAATAAACCTTGTCTAAGAACAGCCCTGAGGGCGGCGCGGTCAGTTTGGCCGGATCGCGGCTGTAGGTTTGCAAAAAATCGGCGGCTTTTTCCACCGGTAGATTCCCACGTCCGATCTCCACCAGCACGCCCACCATGCGCCGCACCATTTTCCAAAGAAAATGCGAGCCGACCACGCGCACATCAATCAACCCGCCGTTGACCTGCACCGAACATTCGATCAGTTCCACCATTGTGGATTTGTCTTCGGGCATGTCGTCAGTAAACGACGCAAAGTTGTGAAATCCCTGCATGGAGGTTGCGGCTTGTTGCATCGCCTCCACATTGAGCGCGTCTTTCACCCACCACACGAATTGTTTCGCCAACGCCGTGCGCCGGGTAGACAGGTGGTAGACGTAGCTGCGCGCCTCTGCGTGGTGCCGGGCATGAAACCGCGCGTCGGCCTTCTCCACCGACAGGATGTTGATGTCGTGCGGCAACTGGTCGTTCAGCCGCAGGAGCAGGGTTTGCAACGGCAGGTTGGAGGTTTTGATGTCCAAATGCGCCACCTGGCCCAGGGCATGCACCCCGGCGTCGGTGCGCCCGGCGCCCTGCAATTCAAAGTCGTCGGTCTGGAAAATATTTTTGCAGACGTCCATGATGGTGCCCTGCACGGTGCGTGCGTTTTTTTGCAGTTGCCAGCCTTTGTAGCGGGTGCCTTCGTATTCTAAAGTGAGTTTATAGCGCGGCATGGTGTGTGTTGTGGTGGAAAAATGGCGGTTTTTTTGGGAGCGGGTGCGAAGATAGGGCTAATTGCTGACCATCCCTATTTCTCGCACGAGTGGCGAGAGAATTTTGTTTCTGAATTGGGTTGTTTGGATCAAACCGTTCGCGATCCAAAAACATCAAAATATCCGATTACTTTTTGTGTCCAGGCTTTTAAATCCAACGAAATTTCTTTCTCGTAAGCAATATTGGGAATACCCGTTAAGATTGAGGGCAGTAAGGTCCAGGTGAGTTTGAACTTGCCTTTTACATCCACATCCGTTTTTAAGGCATTTTTGACCTCCTGAAACGCAGGATGGCTGGCAAAGCTTTCCTGTTTTTCCGCCACCTGATTTAGCTTTTCCATAATGTCGGTGAGGTAGCCTTGCAGGATGGCGTCGTCGGTTTGGTTGTTTTCGAGAGCTTGGAGGATGTTGGTTTGGTTGGCGGCGATGATGGATTTGGTGTCCTGGAGGGATTTTTGGATATCATCGAGTTGATTACTGACGCTTGAAAACCCTTCCCGTGTTTCCCGGCGATGGCCTAATGTAATGCCTAATAGTTCTTCCATTTTCTCCATTACCCGTTGATTTCCATGTGATTTCTCCTGGATATTTTTCATCACTTTTTCATAATCAATGACGGCCAACAGCTTAGAAAGGAGGACATCTTCGAAACTGTTTTTGCATTCTACTGAAGGATCGGGCTTGTGCGCTTTTGCAATCAGGGCATTTTCGATGTCTTTCGTATTATGAAAATAGACTTTATCTTCTTCCGAACACTTCCGACATGGGCATTTAATGGATTTACTAAAGTTCAATTTGGCAAAATCTCCCAGAATATTGTCAAAAGCTGTAGTGATGAGGACCAATAAATCCCGTTGAAAATGCCCCGCAATACGAATGTCGAATTGATTGACGCCACCATATTGTTCCAGGATTTCAGCATGTGCGCCCTGATGGCTGATGTTTACGCCGCGATTCCATACCAATTCCTGATCGGTGACATATCGGTGCAGCGCCACGATCAGTCGCGACATCAAACCTTTGGGCATGTATTTGTCGAATTGGTACCTGAAATGGAGCAAATCTTTTTCATGCTCATGCGCCCAGGACACATAGGGTTGTAGTGCTGGTAAATGCTCCGGAACAATGTATTCGTCTTTTTTTCCGGATTTATACATGAGGCCGAAATGCTCCAACAGAGCGGTCAGTTTATCTACTTCGTAGTGCAGTTCATTATCCGACCAAACTTCTTCCACTTGTTTTTTGGTCAATCGACCATTGAGTTTGGCAATGGTTTGGTCTTCCAGCAAAAGATAAACGGTTTTTACCAACCAGTTGGAATTGAGATAAATGCGATCCTGAAGCGCAGAGTTATCCATGTAGTGGGTAAAAACGCCGATGCGGTTAAAATAAGAGCTGATGAATAGAATGTCCTGCTTTTCGGTTTGCCCGTGTGTCCGGCAGATTTCCCGGAAGCGATCGAAGTTGACGAAATTGGCTGTTTCTTTGGCCAAACTTTCCCGGATACGCACCCAGGACTCGATCATTTCCTGTCTGATATCGGGAAGTTGTTTCATCCAGTGCTGAATGCGTTCTTGCAAGGGTGGCAGGTCTTCGCAAACAGACAAATCAATGGTGACCGTCTCTTTCAACATACTGCCGAACCGGCTTTCGAGGCCGTTTTTATCTATTTTCCAGTTATGGTCTTCAGGTTTATTGAGCAAAATAAACAAGCTGCTGTCCTCTCCCGATAATTGCTCCACGGTGTTGAGCCAATAACTAAAATCTGTTTTTTGCTCACGCGTATCAGCCAGCAAAACGTAAAGTGATTTATGGCTAAAAAAAAACTGGTGGGTGCCGTGGTAGATCTCCTGACCGCCAAAATCCCAGAGATTGACGTAAAAAGCGGTGTTACGGTGGGGTATATTTTTCCCTATAGTGCCAGCTGTCAGGGTAAATTCCCATTTGTCAATATTGATGCCGTGCGTGGAGTCGCCCTCTCCTGGCATTTCAGCATCCTGGTTTTTGATGCGCCAGGCAAACGTGGTTTTGCCGGATCCGGCTTCTCCGATGATGAGCAGTTTGGCTTCGTAGAGATAATCTTTCCGGCCTCCCTCTCTTTCAAGTTGCTGGAAATAATTGAGGATAGCCTCATGTCCCTCCTTCACGACCTCCAATGGGGGAGTTGTAATTGGATTGTCTTTAAGATTGATTTCACCTTGCTCGGTGTCATTCCATTCTTCCCAAACGGCTTTTAACCTTTTTTTA
Organism: Saprospiraceae bacterium; assembly: GCA_046153985.1. Classification (GTDB taxonomy): domain Bacteria; phylum Bacteroidota; class Bacteroidia; order Chitinophagales; family Saprospiraceae; genus JABWAJ01. The sequence goes on along the minus strand of JBJXFD010000578.1, from coordinate 10,509 downwards.
ATCAAAAACTCCCAAATCCCGGACAAATCGGTAATCTGATTGTGATTCAAAACGATTTTTCTAAGCTTATCCAATTTTAGTAATGGCCGGACATCACTAATTTGATTTAAGCTGAGGTCTAAAGCGTTTAGGGCGGTTAGTCTTTCCAAAAAGCGAATGTCGCTAATTTGATTGGAGTGGAGGTACAAAGTCTTCAGCGCGGTTAGTTTTTCCAAAAAGCGAATGTCGCTGATTTGATTGTCACGAAGGTCTAAAGTAGTCAGCGTGGTTAGTCTTTCCAAAAAGCGAATGTCGCTAATTTGATTGTCACGAAGGTCTAAAGTAGTCAGCTCGGTTAGTTTTTCCACAAAGCGAATGTCGCTGATTTGATTGTAGCTGAGGTCTAAAGAGGTCAAGGAGGTCAGGTTTTCCAAAAAACGAATGTCGCTGATTTGATTGGAGCTAAGGTCTAAAGAGGTCAAGGAAGTCAGTTTTTCCACAAAGCGAATGTCGCTGATTTGATTGTAGCTGAGGTCTAAAGAGTTCAGGGATGCCAGTTTTTCCAAAAAGCGACTGTCAGTGATTTGATTGGAACTGAGGTTTAAAGAGGTCAAGGAGGTTAGTTTTTCCAAAACTAGAATATCACTGATTTGCCAGCGACTTACATAATCTCCGCCAATTTTCAGGCTTTCCAAATGGGTAAGGTTGGAAAGGGTGGGTGGGAGGGCCGAGAGCAGGTTTTTACCTCCCTTGTTTTGGCTTTCCACCCATTTCCTTTTTTTTTCATCCCACCACTGGTTGCTCAAAATCAACTCCTCCAACCACTCCAGTTCAAACAATTCCGGAATGTCATTCAAATCCGTCAACCCACACCGCCCCAAATCAAGCTTGCCCGTGCGTTCCTGCTTCTCTTTTTCGATGAGTTGTTTGGCTAATTCCGACATGGCGTTTTGGTTTTGCGCGGTACCGCTGAACTCCGATTCAGCGACATTCTTAATTTTGGATACTTTATAGTCCCAAAATTAAGAAACCCAAACAAAACGGGGTGGCTATTTTGCAGGGCGGGTGGGGAGGATCAGATTGCTGTGCTGGTTCCGCCGAATTGGAGTTCGGCGGTACGACGTCACGGCGTCGCCTTCCCATATTTCAAATGCGTCACCTGTGCCCTTCCTTTTTCAAAAACAGTAACCACATACAGGTTGTCGTACTGCGTTTCGGGAATGTTGGCAAAATCGTTGGTGCCGGTGAGCAGGTTGAGCAGGGCGGGGGTGGTGTTGGAGTGGCCGACCACGAGGGCTGCGCCGCCGCGGTGGTTGGCCAGCACGGCATCTACCACAGGGTTGAGCACGAAGCCGTCGTAGGTTTCGAGGGTCAGCGACTGGTCGGCAGCGGTGGGCTCTGCGGTTTTGGTGGTGCGGGTCAGGTTGGTGGAATAGGCCGCGTCGAGGGGTACGTTTTTCAGCACGCGCGCCAGTTCATCGGCCCGCAACAGGCCGTCGGCGCTGAGGTTGGGGTTGCTGCCGCTGCCGGTGGTTTCGGCGTGGCGCACGAGGATGAAAGTGGTGGCCGTATCGTGCAGGAATTCGGTGAGGGTAAACGTATCGGTCAGGGTCACCACCACCGTATCGTAGTGGTTGATGACGAGGGTATCGGTTTCGATGATGGTGTTGGTGATGACAATCGGGTCTTTTTCGCAGGCGGAGAAGGCAACGTGGAGGAAGATCAAAAGCGCAGGAAGCAGGAGTATGGATTTTTTCATATCGGGTGTGTTTAGGGCGAATATCGGAATTTGTGGCGTTTTTTTTACCACATAGGGCACAGTAGTTGTTTTCACAACTTGTCCCGTAAAGCGGGATAGTTCACATAGGGGTTTCCACATAGATGGGGGTGCATCAGAACTATGTGTTCTATGTGAAAACCCCTATGTGAACTATTGTGGTAAAAAAAAAGTCCCTATTCCGCTTTATGCGGGACAAGTTGTGGTAAAAAAACATGTGGTAAAAAAGATATTTTCCTAACTTTTCAGCATCCTAATCAAAGGGTCTGCCGGCTGAAGCCGGCGACCACAAAACTGCCAATATGCAACAGCATTGGACCACCTGGTTTGAAATTCCTGCCCCTGACCTGGAGCGGGCGAAGGCTTTTTACGAAGCGATTTTCCAGACGGAAATCACCATTCAGGATTTTGGCACTTTTAAAATGGGCATTTTTCCACACGCGGAAGTCGGCGCGGCGCTTTGCCAGCATCCGACGGCCTACCAGCCCAGTGAAACGCATGGGGTGCTGGTGTACCTGAACGCCAATCCCGACCTGACGGATGTGCTGGGACGCGTGGAAGCGGCAGGCGGCAAAATCATCCGACCGAAAACGGAGATCGCACCGGGCTTAGGCTTTATGGCTTTGTTTTTGGACAGCGAAGGGAACAGGTTGGCATTGCACTCGGAGGGGTGAGGAGCAAGTTGGCAAGAAAGGGCAAAAGGCAAATTTGCAAAGCTTGTCCCGCGCAGCGGGGGGGCAAAAGGCAAATTGGCAAATGGATAAATGGGCAAAATGCAAAGGGGCAAAAACTTCCGTTCTTGCCCCTTGCCCCTTGCCAACTTGCAAATTTGCCCCTTAATCCTCCTGCTTACCAGGCGCTTTCCCTTTTCCGGGATGGCCGCCTTTACGCGCTTTCATCTTTTCTTTTTTCTTTTCTTTGTTCATTTTGAACTTCTCGTACTGCTCCGGCGTCAGCACTTTGTTCAGGTCGGCCTGGCGGGAAGCTTCCAGCGTTTGCATTTCTGCTTTTTGCTTTTCGCGTTCGGCGCGAGATTTCTTGCGGATGCCGTCCATTTTCGCAGCGTGCTTTTTATTGATGTCGAGTACCTTCTGGTATTGAGCGTCATCTAAACCAAGCTCCGTTTTCTGGCGGTCGGTCATTTTTTGTGCGCGTTGTTCAGCCGTCATCGGCTCCTTCTGGCCGCGGCCTTGCTTTCCTTCTCCGGATTGTGCGTAAAGCGCGTTCGACAGGATCAGGGCTAAACCGAGAATCAGGAATTGAAATGCTTTTTTCGTAATTTTCATAGATTAGATTGTTTGCAGGTTTTGACGCAGGAATTCGGGTTGGGTTTAGTCCGGAAGGGCTTAAAGTAATGTTAAAACCAGAATTGGAGGTTGAACGGGGCAGAAGCATTATCTTTGCAGCTTATGGAACTGAACTACAAAACCTACGGACAAGGCGAACCCCTGCTCATTCTGCACGGGCTTTTCGGAACTTTGGACAATTGGCAAACCATCGCCAAAAAATTGGCGGACTACTACACGGTGTATGTGCCCGACCTGCGCAACCACGGCCGCTCGCCGCACCTGCCCGATATGGATTACCCGCTCATGGCAGAAGACCTGAAAGCGTTCATGGAAGCGCACTGGATGTTCAAAGCGCACCTCATCGGGCATTCAATGGGCGGCAAAGTCGCCATGCAGTTCGCCCTGCATTACCCTGACATGACTGATAAACTAATCGTGGTGGACATCGCCCCCAAAGCCTACGCCGGCGGCCACGACGAAATTTTTGATGCTCTGCGGACGCTGGATTTGGACACCATTTCGGAACGGGAAGACGCGGACGCTTTTCTGGAAACCCGCATCCCGGACAAAGGCGTACGGCAGTTTTTGATGAAAAACCTGACCCGCAACAAAGCCGGCGGGTACGAATGGAAAATGAACCTGCCGGCGCTGATTGCCCACTATCCCGATATTTTGGCGCCCGTTGATGGCGATGCGTTTGAGGGCCCGACGTTGTTCCTGCGCGGCGAATTGTCGAACTATGTCCTCGACAGCGATTTGCCGGACATCCGGAAACTTTTCCCCAATGCGGAACTCGATACGGTGAAAGGCGCCGGGCATTGGGTGCATGCGGATCAGCCGGTGGGGTTGCTGGAGCAGGCGATGGAGTTTTTGGGTAGATGAGTTGGCAGTCCTTCAGTTAGCAGTTGGCAGTTTTACAGTTGGCAGGAGAGCTCGATTTTCAGTGGAATGATTACTAAGCAATATTAAAGTTGGCAGTTTTTCAGGGGGCAGTTGGCAGGAGTGTTGCGTATTCCATTGATACCATTAATTTTGATCTGGAACGAAAGCAATCCTGCCAACTGTAAACCTGCCAACTGCCGACTGCAACTATAATCCTGCTAACTTCATTTTTTGAAAAAGCATCACGAATGACTACGCTCACCCTCCCTTCCTACTCCATCCACCTCGGCGATTTGCGCGAAAGCGCCGGCGACTGGCTGCGCGGGCGAAACTATTCCAAAATTGCAATCTTAGTTGACGAAAACACGGCGCAGCATTGCCTGCCGGTATTGCTGGAAAAAACCGGGTTGGACAATTTCCATCTCATCAAAATTGTAGCCGGGGAGCAGCACAAAAACATCGAAACCTGCCAGTTGATCTGGCGGCAGATGCTGGCGTTTGGACTCGACCGGCGTTCGTTGCTCCTCAACCTTGGTGGCGGCGTCATTGGGGATATGGGCGGCTTTTGCGCAGCGACGTTCAAACGGGGAATGGACTTTGTGCAGGCGCCAACCACCTTGTTGTCGCAGGTGGACGCTTCCGTTGGCGGCAAGCTGGGCATTGATTTTATGCAGGTAAAAAATAGCATCGGCGTTTTTCAGGATCCCGTTGCCGTGTTTATTGACGCTGATTTTTTGAAAACCTTGCCTTATCGGGAATTGCGCAGCGGCTTTGCCGAAATGCTGAAACACGCCCTCATTGCCGACGCCGGGCAGTGGCAGAACCTGATTCAACTGGAAAACTTAGCCGTGCCGGACTGGCTGCCTTATATCCTCCATTCACTGCGCATCAAGCAGGGGATTGTGGAAACCGACCCTTTCGAGCGCGGCATCCGCAAAGCGCTCAACTTTGGGCATACCATCGGCCACGCCATCGAAGGCCATGCCCTGGAGTCGGAACACCCGCTGCTGCATGGAGAGGCCATTGCAGTGGGCATGATTGCGGAAAGCTACCTGTCGCACCGGAAACTGGGGTTGCCCATGCGCGATGTGGAGGCCATTACCGCTTATCTGAATCGCCTTTACGGAGCATTCCCAATCGAAAAATCTAATTACCCCGTCTACTTCGCATTGATGCAGCAAGACAAAAAAAACGAAAACGGACAAATCCTGTTCAGCCTCATCCACCCGATTGGGAACGCAGTCGTGAATGTGGCCTGCGACGACACGGAGATTGAGGCGGCGCTGGATTATTGCCGCATATCCGTGTAATAGCTTTCTTCAGACAGCTACCCAAATATAAAACTGTCCTTTCGGGTAAGGATATTTTCTATAAAAGATGAACCACTTCGTTCTTCGCGATGTATTTTTTGATGAGAACCTTGAGCGTTGTATCTTTATGGTTTAAATTCTTTTGTTTATGAGCGAAGCCAGACTTCCGAGGCAAGGCAAATTGGTTACCACAGGCGTTATCGTCACCATTATTCTGGTGGTGGTCCTCGTTTTTTCCAACGCCACATTCCTCACAATCGAACCCGGCCACCAGGGGGTGCTGTTCCGCCGATTTGGCGTCGGACTCGACAAGGAACACATCTACTACCCGGGATTTCACATGCTCGCGCCCTGGAACATCATGTACGTCTATGACATGCGCGAGCAGCAGCTCGAAGAGCAAATGGAAGTGCTTTCGCGTAATGGCCTCACGATCAACGTGGACATTACGGTGCGCGTCAATCCCAAATACGACAAAATTGGCAGCCTGCACGAGAAGTTCGGCATCGAATACGTCAATTCTTTGGTGCGCTCGGAAGTACGCTCTTCAGTGCGCAAAATCATTGGCCGCTACGACCCGGAAGAACTTTATTCCAGCAAGCGGGAAGAAGTGCAGCAACAAATTCAGAAGGACCTGGAATCGGCGCTGGTCAACAATTATGTCGAATTGCGCGCCACGCTGATCCGCGGCATCCAGTTGCCCGAAAAAGTGCGCTTAGCCATCGAAGACAAAATTGAGTCGGAACAACAGGCCCTCAAGTACGAATACATCCTGCAACAGGAACGCAAAGAGGCGGAGCGCAAAATCATCGAGGCGAAAGCCAAAGCCGACGCCAACCAAATCCTCAACGCAAGTTTGTCCGATAAAATCCTCAAAGACAAAGGCATAGAAGCCACTCTGAAATTGGCGAATTCACCCAATACCAAGGTCATCGTCATTGGGGATAAAGGGGACGGATTGCCACTGATTTTGGGAGGGAATTGATGTGGTCGCCAGCTTCAGCTGGCAGACCCCAACCTAATATGGTTTTATAATAAGTATTTCTATCTTAAAAAGATTTCCCGTAAAGCGCCGCATACCGCGCAATATACTTCCCAATAATATCAAACTCCAGATTCACCCGATCCCCCGGACGAAGCCGGTGAAACGTCGTATGCTCCCAGGTGTAAGGAATAATAGCTACCGAAAACAGGTCGTCGTGCGGCGAAACCACTGTCAAACTAACACCGTTCACACAAACAGAGCCTTTGTCCACCAGCAACCGCTCTGGAGAAGGTTCATATCGAAAATGCACGTACCAGCTCCCGCCGGCTTCTTCCACGGCCGTGCAAACACCCGTCGCATCCACATGTCCCTGCACGATGTGCCCGTCCAGCCGCGCGCCGGAAACCATGGCGCGTTCGAGGTTCACCGGGTCGCCTTCGCGCAGGTCGCCAAGGTTGGAGCGCAGCAAGGTTTCCGCCACTGCGGTCACGGTATGAACGCCGGGCAACAACGCCGTCACCGTGAGGCAAACGCCGTTGTGCGCCAGACTTTGATCTATTTTCAGGGCTTCTGAAAGCCCCGATTCAATATCAAAATGTACATTTTCGCCTTCCCGGCGAATGGAAGCAACCGTTCCCAGCGCTTCGATGATTCCTGTGAACATAGCTCTATTTAGTATCTCTTCATTTAGTCTAGTGTCTGTTCTTTAGAGTTCGAGAGCAAGGCACGGGAAGGCCCGTTTCGGCTTCGCTCAACGTCCGTTCGTTTCGACTCGACTTCGCTCAGTTTCCAACTCAACGAACGTGCTACATGAGTAGCGAGGCTGTCACTTTAAGTGTAATGTCGTCAACTTAGCGGGTGATAACCACGAAGTGGTTGAAGGTGAATAGCCCCCGATGCAATCGGGGGTTCGTCGCATAAATGAATTGTAACGCGCAACCCCGAATGGGGTTGAATGTTAATACGCCACACTCCATTGTCAATATTCAACCCCATTCGGGGTTGGTTCACCTCCCTACTTCCACTTTTCCCCCGATTGCATCGGGGGCTATTCAAATTTGACCCTTGCAGGGTCGTTCACTTCGCTAAGTTGACTAAAGTAACACCCTCAATTTTCCCCTCCCAGCTATCGGACGTTAAAGACAGACAACCCTATTTTCCGCCTCGGAGTAATTCGATATACCCACTAAGTATCTGCGGATTCTGCACAATACCCGCCACCCGCCGTTCAAAAATCCGGCAGGTGTAGTAATAAACACCATCCGTTAGCATTTCGCCGCGTACATTCCGGCCATCCCAGCTGATATCCGGGTCTTTGGTTTGGAACACAAGTTGCCCCCAGCGGTTGAAGACATTCATCTCGATGCTTTCAATGAAACAGTAAGGATAAGGCCTGAACTCATCGTTTTGTCCGTCGCCGTTGGGCGTAAAGGTATTTGGCAAAACGTAGGACGGGCAGTTGTCCACACAAACGGTATTGCTGAAAGCGCTTTCATTGAAGAAGGTATCCACGGCCGTCACGGCATAGCAGCCTGCAATGCCGAATTCGGGTTTGTGTTCCCAGGTCAGCCTGCCGGAATCGTCGAATTCAGCCACTTTTGCAAAAGCGCTGCCTTCAAACGGCGCGTAATAGACGCGATACCCCGTTACGTCATCCGTTTCGACGCACAATTGCATCGGGTTCACCCAGCGCAGGGAATTGAACAGTGCAGATTCATCCGTACACCGGATGTCCTGGTTGCAAATATTGCTCACCTCTAAGGTTGGCGGGCACGGCGCTACATTGTCCACCGGCACGGAGCACAACTCCTGCGAGAAGTTGAGTAATGGGCTGATCACCCCTTCCACGCCATAAGACCCGATGCTTTTCACCCGGTAACAATACTCTTTGCCATTGATGAGGCCAACATCGGAATACGCCTGTTCAAGTACGGTCGTCAGCGAGTCGAATACGCCGGAAGCATTTCTTTTGTAAACAACGTATTTAAAATTATCCCAAGGCACAATCTCTGTCCACGACAAATTGAGGCGATTGTCGGTTGGCGCGCTGCTCAGGAAAACGGAAGAAGCCGCATTTGTGGCGCCCAGTGGCTCGGCTTCGCCATTTACATAAAAATTAATTTTGTAGCTGTAGGCCTGTCCAGCCGTATTCAGCCCTGCATCAACAAAGCAGGTATCGTTGGCTGTGGCAAAAAAATCGCTGAAGAAATCCACGCCGATGGGTCGGAAATCAGCCGCCACGGTGGTTTGCCCGTCTGCGCGCAACACTTCGTAGCGGTAAGGGCCAGGATTGACAATTGTATCGAGGTCAACCGGTTTGGGTTTTGACCAGCAGACTTCGATCTGTCCGTCGGCTGCCCCGGTCTGAAGCACGTTCACATGGGTAATGAGCGGCACATCCCGGCTCAACTGCACGCAGGTTTCCTCCGATGGCAAACTTTCCACACGGTTGTAGAAAAAGTCCCCTCCGGGGGTCGTTTTGGCAAAAATTGCAAGTATGCGGTAGCAATAAGTGCGCCCCCGTTCCACATTCACGTCTTTATAATAGTAGCGGTTGGCTTGCTCTGTTTTTATTGGCTGCGGCGTGATCTGGACATAGCCCTGCCCTTCCAGACCGGGTTTACAATCGTCTAAGGGGAAGTTGTTGCTGCCTTCCCGTCGCCACACGGTGAAGCCTTTGAAGTAATTTTCCTCCGCCGCATCGCAGGAATACGGTTTTAGCCAGCTGAGTTCCACCTGACCCGATCCCGGCGTGGAGCGCAGGTCTTCCGGCGGCGGCCCGACGACTTTAATTCGAACCGTTTTTAAGGTGGCCAGCCCCGATTCACCATCGAAGAAATCGTCGGTTGCTTTAAATACAACCGTATAGTACTGATCACCAATGTGTTCGCAGGTTGTTTGCCAGCGAAAAACCTTCACAACAGGGTCATTCTGAAAGCCGGCTGTAGGCGGCGTGAAAGTTGCAGGGCTAAAAGGCACAAAAAATGGCCCGCCTTCTGCTTCGAGTTTTACTTTTTGATCCGTTTCAAAAAGCGGCGCTCCTGCCGTCACGGTAATTTCCACCAACTCGCCCGCAATGACACAGATTTCATCGAAGGTTGTGGTCACATCCGGTGGCTGGTTGTCGCATTCGCGGATCAGGATTTGCATGTCCCGCAACACGATGTCCATCACGATACCATTTCGGTAAGAAATGATGTGCATGGCGATGTTGTACTCTCCAGGCTGTTGGGGCGAATTCCAGACAATTTCCCCGGTGATCGGATTGATGCTGATGTCGTTGTTCAGAGGCGTCAATTGATCCGGCCAGAGGTAATTGGGCACTGGCGTTCCTACATCCTGAAGTGGGATCACCAACTCATAGGCTAAGCTGTCGTTGTCTTCGTCGTAAGCGTTGGGGTTGTGGGTAAAAACTTTGCCAACGCAGCCAAAATCAATCGGTTCCTGTAAAAGCACAGGCGTGTTGTTGCAGCCCTGGAATTGCGGATTGGGAAAAGTATAAGTGGTTTCAAGATGAAATTTAATCTGGACGGAATTTGGGGGATTCACATTGATAATACCGGCATTGCGGTTGGGGTCGGTCATGGAAATTTTATAGGTACTCCGGGCGGCGTAGGTGTGAAACGCCATGTAAATGTTCTTTTTGGTATCATTTTCGAGTGGTTCTCCCTTAGGGGGCGACCCCGGGCCATTCATCCGAACAACCCGGTTACAGGTACCGTCTCCCCAGCATATCGTCACAGTATCGCGGTCGGCGTCAACGCTGCTGGTTTTAGTATACGTTACAACAGTGGCTTTAATGGTATTGCTTTCAACGCAATCGCCTACTATTTGAATGCTGATTTCACCGGCGCGGTTGTGCGTAGCCTGAGCAACGGTATGAAGCATCAAAGCAAAAATTGCTGTCAGACAAAGGGCGTATAGTTGTTTTCGCATAGCTTTAAGCGTTGATGTTGTGGATGGACAAGCAAGTTAGTAAATTTCAGGATAAAGCTTTGTACGCTATTGTACAAAAGCTACATTTATAACCAAGATTCACCAAGACAGTTTAACGCTGCCAAGGCCCCATTTGTATACAAACGCACACGTTGTCGGGTATAGTCTAAAAAAAAAGCTATCTTCGCCGCTCGCCTGAACCAGAATAAAGCTGTTGTTGGGCATGTTGGGGTTTTCCCAGTATGCTCTTACGCCGCAAGGCAGCAAGTTTCGCCGGGGATACAGATGCCCCGGATGAGTCTGCATGCGGCAGATTACTATTTGAAACCAAACGATTGTTGATGTCATGAT
>JBJXFD010000571.1:0-7447 GCA_046153985.1 Saprospiraceae bacterium | reverse complement strand
CCGGAAAGACGCGGCGTTTACTGCCCGAACTTCTGATCCGACACTCCATTTTTTGTCTGAAAAACCCTGTGAAGTGTTTGCTTCACAGGGTTTTTTGTATGATAAAGGTGTTTGCTTTTTTGATTTAAAGACCTGGAAAACCAAAAGATCCAGGGTAGCCAATGGCAGGAACTTTTCCTTAAAAATTGCATTTGGGCGCAATAATTTCACTCAAAAGGCGTACCTTGCCAAGACAACTACGACGGAAATTAACTGTAACTTTCTATTGGCATGCTCCGTATATGGAGCGAATAGCATCTTAAAAAATCCATTTTCCACAAAAACTCAAGCGCTATGGCTATGTTTGGCAGCAACAACAGCAAAGAAGCACCTAAAAGTAAGAACGGAACGCCAGCTTCTCCTTCGTCCTCCTCTTCTCATGCGCTCAACAGTTTGGTACAAGGCACGACCGTTGAGGGAACCATCAAAGCCGACAGCGATATCCGGGTAGACGGCGCCATCAAAGGCAAGTTGTATTGCGACGCCAAAGTCATCATCGGCCCAACCGGGCAGATTGAAGGCGAGGTAAAATGCCAGAATGCCGTCATCGAAGGCAAGTTTGACGGGGTATTGATCGTAACGGAATTGCTCAATGTGCGCGAAACGGCTCAAATCACCGGGGATGTTACTACCGGAAAATTGATTGTCCAATCCGGCGCCGTATTTAATGTAACCTGCTCAATGGAAGGCGGTAAAAAAATAACGCCGGGCAGCAGCATAGGCGCTGGCAAAGAAAGTACAAGTGCAACAAGAGAAACCCAGCCCGCAGGAGTCTGATCCTGACAAAAAAAATGCCGCAGCGAAGGGCCGCGATTACATGAAGTATTCGGGAATGGTCTTTCAAATGGGCATCATCATCCTGATTGGAACCTGGGGCGGGAAAAAGTTAGACGAACGCTTACAAACGTCAAAACCTTATTTTACGGTTGCCTTGGCTTTGTTATCAATCGTGGTGGCCCTTTATGTTGTGCTTAAAGATTTAATCCGGCGTCCATGACGAGCAAAGGCTTTTTTCTTCAGTTGGCCATCTTATCCGCCCTCGCTGCGGCAGGCCTTTTTTTGATCAACCGCATGCCCCAGGTTCAACCACATGCGATGCTTTCCTGGTTGAGTTTGCTGTTTTTCATTGCGCTTAGCGCATTTATCTTCTTCTCCGGAAGACGTTCTGCAGCAAACGCGAATAAAAATGCGTTCACGAATACCGTTTTGGGGTTCACCATGACCAAAATGCTGGCCTGTGCCATCATTGTCGTGGCCTACCACAAGATCATGCAACCCGAATCCAAGTGGTTTTTACTCCCGTTTTTTGTTTCTTATCTGGTTTTTACAATTTTTGAGACCTATTGGATGATGAAGCTTGCCCGAACAAGCGCCTGATTTTTTTGTGAATCATCCTTATCAGACCAGACAAAACAATGTAACTTCCTCACACGTTTATATCTATTGTACCAATTAGAATTGCATACTTATGAAGACTCTCCTCGCTTTTTCCCTGCGTCCATATCTTTGGCTATTGCTTTTCTTGCTGATGGCCGATTCCTGCGCTGTAAATCCGGTGACCGGAAAAAAAGAACTGATGTTCATGTCTGAAGATCAGGAGGTGGCGTTAGGCGTGGAAGCCAACCCCAGTATTATTGCGGAGTTTGGCGCCTACGAAAACGCGGCCTTGCAGAAATTCATCAGCGACAAAGGCCAGGAAATGGCGCGCATCTCGCATCGCCCGGGCTTGAAATACAAGTTTCAGATCCTGGATTCTCCGGTTGTGAATGCATTTGCCCTGCCCGGAGGTTTTGTCTATTTCACGCGCGGAATCATGGCGCATTTCAACAACGAAGCCGAATTTGCGGGGGTATTGGGCCACGAAATCGGGCACATTACGGCCCGCCACGGCGCCTCCCAACAAAGCAAACAAATCTTAGTGTCTGCCGGATTGATGCTGGGCATGGTCGTTTCAAAGGATTTTCAGCAGTTTGCCGATGTGGCAGGAACCGGTGCGCAGTTGCTTTTCCTCAAATTTGGTCGTGACGACGAAACCCAATCGGATAAGCTTGGCGTGGAATACTCGACCCAGATCGGTTACGATGCCAAAGAAATGGCTGGCTTTTTCAATACCTTAGATCGCCTCAGTGGCGGTCCCGAAGGCCGCGTTCCTACTTTCCTTTCCACCCACCCCAATCCGGGCGACCGGAATGTGAAGGTTGCGAAAATGGCAACGGACCTGCAAAGCAAAGCACCGGGAAAAAAATATAATGTCAACCGGGACAGCTATTTACGAATGATAGACGGTCTGGTTTATGGAGAAGATCCACGCCAGGGCTTCGTCGAAAACGATAATTTCTTCCACCCGGAACTGAAGTTTCAATTTCCGGTGCCCCAGGGCTGGCAGTTGGCCAATTCGCCGCAACAGGTTCAAATGGCGCCGAAAGACGGAAAAGCGCTGATGATCATGAATGTAGCTCAGGAAAAAACTTTAGATGCTGCTTCCCGGTCTTTGCTGACCAACTACAAACTCAAGCAGCTTAGCTCGAAACAAGTTACAGTGGGCGGTTTTCCGGCAATGGAAATGCTGACTGAACAAGTGCAGGAAGCTACGCAGCAAGCGGAAGGCCAAACCCAGCAAGCCCAACCCAAAATCCGGGTACTGGCTTACCTGATCCAATACAACAGCATGGTTTACCAGTTTCTGGGCGTAGCTACGGAAGCTGATTACAATACTTACAGCAACCGCTTTCTGGGCACCATGCAATCCTTCCGCGCCTTAAGCGATCCGGATAAAATCAACCGGAAGCCGGAACACATCCGCATCAAAACTGTGGAGAAAAACGGCACTTTGGCGGATGCCTTGAAAGCATTCAATGCGCCGGCTAACCGGATGGATGAGCTGTCTATCCTGAACGGTATGCCCTTGACTGAAAGGGTTAATAAAGGCATGCTGATCAAATTGGTGGGCAAATAATTGCGATGGCTGACGATAAAGTTCACCTTAAACTGAAACGGGTAACCATCCGGAATTTCCAGAACCGGGACGCTGCGGATTTTTTTGAATACCGCTCGGATCCCATTGCCAATATTTTGCAGGGCTATTCGCCGCTCACGGCCTTAGAACAGGCCGTGGACTACGTTGACCGCCAAAAAAACAACCTCTTCGGCCAGGCAGGGCACTGGATACAACTCGGGATTGTAGAAAACGCGAGCAATAAACTCATCGGCGACATTGGGATCCGGCCACAGGATTACGATCCGCGCATGGTTGAAATCGGATTTACTATAGCTTCGGATTTTCGCAAAAAGGGATATGCCAAAGAAGCTTTGTCGGGCCTTTTTGCCTGGCTTTTTTGGGAAAAACAGATCCACCGCATTGTGGCGATTACGGATACGGAAAACCACGCCACCATCGGATTGCTGGAAGGTCTACGCATGCGCAGGGAAGGGAAAACGATCAAAAGTTTTTGGAACCAGGGGGCCTGGCGCGACGAGTATTTGTTTGCGCTATTATCGGAGGAGTGGATGACTTATTAACTGTCTTTATAGCCCGATCGCTGTGTTCCGTTTAAAATTTCCCGCAAAGAGCGCAAAGGACACGCCAAGCCCGCAAAGTCAGACGCCCTCCTTAGCGTCCTTTGCGAAACCTTAGCGCTCTTTGCGGGAAACAATTTCTTGCGAAGGGCGGTAAAGCGTTTTGCATAGTTTACAAAATCCGTATTTTTTTTCGATTTCACATTAATAGAGGCAGTCATGTTCCAACCCGAACTTTTTAAAGACAAAATTGCGCTGGTCACCGGCGGCGCAACCGGCATTGGTTATGCCATTGCGGAACAACTCTTGAAGCTGGGCGCCCAGGTTTATATTGCTTCGCGCAAAGAAGAGAAACTCGTGGCGGCGCATGCAAAGCTCACTGCATTGGGACCTTGTTCCTATGCCGTGTGCGACATTCGCCAGACAGAACAAATCCAAGCCCTGGCGGATAAAATCAAAGCAGAAGCTGGCCGGCTCGACATCCTCATCAATAACGCCGGCGGGCAATTTCCTGCATTAGCGGAAGACCTTGCCGAAAAAGGATGGAACGCAGTCATCAACAACAACCTGAACGGCACCTGGTACATGACCCAAATCATGGCTCAAACGTTTTTCATTCCCCAGCAATCCGGTACCATCATCAACATCATCGTCAATATCTACCGGGGCGTGCCCGGCATGTCGCACACCGGCGCAGCGCGGGCCGGCGTTGACAACCTCACCAAATCTTTGGCGGTGGAATGGAGCAAGTACAATATCCGCCTTAATGCTGTGGCGCCCGGCATCATACGCAGTTCGGGCCTCGACCACTATCCGCCGGAATTGGTGGAAGGTATTGAAGCGACCATCCCAATGAAACGCCTTGGCACGGTTGAAGAAGTCGCCTGGCTGACCTTGTTCCTCGCCAGTCCAATGGCCGCCTATATTACCGGAGAAACGGTGTATGTGGATGGCGGGCAAAAGCTTTGGGGGAATATTTTTCAGGTGTGATTTTGTAAACATCAGCCCCTTGCATACCACATATCTTCCTGAAATGGGAAAGGCCATCTCAAAATGTGAGATGGCCTTTTCTGATTAGTGTCTGTCCTTTTACATCTTAGGCAACAGCACCGTATCCAGCGAGTGAATAACGCCGTTTTTCTGATACACATCGTAAACACTGATGTTGGCAACGTTGCCGTTTGCATCTTTCACCGCAATGTTGCGTGCGCCGTTCATCATAACTGTCAGTGTAGCGCCATTCACCGTTGTGAGCGTATTTTTTCCCTTCTTAATCAGTTTCGCCAGTGCTTTGAAATCGTATTTTCCAGCAAGGACGTGGTACGTCAGTACCCCCGCTAATTTGCTTTTGTTTTCCGGCTTCAGCAAGGTTTCTACCGTTCCGGCAGGCAGGTTTTCAAAAGCGTCGTTGCTTGGCGCAAATACCGTGAACGGGCCGGCGCCTTGCAGCGTTTCAACCAATCCGGCTGCTTTCACAGCGGCAACCAAGGTCGTATGGGCTTTGGAGTTAACAGCATTTTCAATGATGTTTTTCATTGGAAACATGGATTCTCCACCGACCATTACCGTGTTGTCCATGCTTTGTGCATTGAGCGAAATTGCAGCAAAAAATGCCAGTGCAAGTGTTGAAATTTGAGAGAACGACTTCATGATACTTTGTTTTGTGTTTTTGTGTAATTCAAAATAATTTGAGAACAGATGCACTTACGACAGATTGATAGCGTATAGGTTTTGAATTTTCAGGAATTAAGCTTTTCTTAACAGGGTTTTTTAGAATAAAGATTGCCGAAAATCATTGTTTTCATTACAAAATACTAAAAATCAAGCTCTAAGCCCTAATCAATCCATCTATAAAAAGCGACGTCCTCCAACGTGAGTAGGATAAACAAATAGAACAGTTATGCAACAATCCACATCCGGGCTCAAAACGATGCTCCACGATTTCTACGACTGGGAAGCAAAACAACCCGATGCTCCTTTCCTGCGCCAGCCTTACGGCGATAACTGGAAAACCATCACCTGGGCAGAAGCCGGTCGGGAAGCGCGGCAAATGGTCGCAGCCTTAAGGGCAATGGGCCTCCAAAACGGCGCACATATTGGGATCGTTTCCAAAAACTGCTACCACTGGATCATCGCCGACCTCGCCATTATGATGGGGGGCTATGTTTCAGTGCCTTTTTTCCCGACCCTCACTGCGCCCCAGTTGGCAGAAGTGATTGAACTGGGCGACCTGGAGGCGATTTTTGTGGGCAAACTCGACGATTGGGCTGCCATGAAAGCGGGCATCCCTGCCGAACTGCCCATCATTGCTTTCCCACACTACGAAGGCAATGCCCGGGTGGACACCGGCGCGAAGTGGGAAGACCTGCTTGCCCGACACGAACCGGTTCAGGAGTCTTTCGGGCCCGGCCCGGAACTGGTGTGGACCATCCTGTTCACCTCCGGCACCACTGGCACGCCCAAAGGGGTTGTCCTCGAATACCAGGCGCCCGCTGCTTTGATCGGAATGGAGCGCACGCACAATGCGGTTGGCCTTTTTGAAGGAGACGAACATCGCTATTTCTCTTATCTGCCACTTAACCACATTGCAGAACGACTCATTGTAGAATTGGCCTGTATACACAATGGCGGGTGTATTTCTTTTGCAGAATCTCTGGATAGTTTTGTCAAAAACTTGCAGCAAACCCGTCCAACCCTGTTTTTAGGCGTGCCCCGGATCTGGTCGAAGTTTCAATTAGCCATCCTGGAAAAAATGCCACAGCACAAGCTCAGCTTGCTGCTCAAAATCCCCATTCTTTCTAACCTCGTAAAAAAGAAAATTCAGAAAGGGCTGGGTTTAGACCAGGCCCGCGTGACGTTCACCGGCGCTGCGCCCGCGCCCGATTCGCTAAAACAATGGTTCCGCCACCTGGGCATTAATGTCCGGGAAGTATATGGCATGACGGAAAATTGCGCCGGCTGCTCCCTCATGCTACGCGGCGCCAATAAAGACGGAACCGTGGGCCAATTACTTCCGGAAGTGGAACTCAAAACGGATCCGGAAAGTGGCGAAATCATCATGCGCGCACCCTGGCTGATGCGTGGGTACTACAAAGACGCAGCCAAAACCCGGGAAATCCTGCACGATGGCTGGCTACACACGGGCGACCAGGGCGAACTCGACGCAGCCGGCTACCTGCGCATTACCGGAAGGGTCGCCGATACGTTCAAGTCTGCAAAAGGCAAGTTTATTGTGCCGGCGCCCATCGAATGGGGCTTTGCGCAAAACAGCTACATCGAACAAATTTGCATTGTGGGGTTAACGCTGCCCCAGCCTGTTGCACTGACGGTATTGTCTGAAATCGGCAAAAACGCCTCGCGGGACGCCGTAGGGCAAAGCCTCCAGCAAACGCTAAAGGACGTCAACGATACCTTAGCCAATTTTGAACGCTTAGCCAAAGTAGTGGTGGTGCGCGAAACCTGGAATGTCGAAAACGGTATCCTGACGCCCACGCTGAAAATCAAGCGGAATGTAGTGAATCAACGCTATGCGCCTTATTTGCAGCAATGGTACGAACAAGGGGAAGCAATCGTTTGGGAATAATTACCTTTGTAGTCCCAATGCATTATTTGTAAAATCCATTCAATTCAACAACATGAGTTTTGAAACCGTACTTAAATCCTTTCAGGATCGGGCAGCTACGAACGGCCCGCTGGGCTCCAAATTAAAATTCAATTTTGGCAATGACCAACTGATCCACTTAGATGGAAGCGGCGCAGAAAACATCGTGAGCACCGAAGACAAAGAAGCGGACTGCACCGTCACGGTCAGCCTCGCCGACCTCGAAGGCGTCATGAATGGCAGCATCAACCCAATGATGGCCTTTATGACCGGCAAAATTAAGGTGAAGGG